>CAXDRT010000137.1:0-5027 GCA_963991835.1 uncultured euryarchaeote | reverse complement strand
TAAAAAGTCAGATTTATTTATAAGTGAAGATCCCAAAGTGTATGAAAAAGAATTAGAAGATAGAGATTATTATACTAAAGATAATGTTTTTTGGGTTCCTCAAAAAGCAAGATGGGAAAAAATAAGAGCACAAGCAAAACAACTGCGATAAGGCCAACGAGAACGGCTCCTACGTAGTACAGAGCACCACCTGCTGCAAAGAATCCACCAAAGGTTCCTGTAACTTCAATTTCGAGATTTTCACTGACTTGACCTGCTGTGACTGTGATTGTTTGAGGGCCGCTATCGAGGGTTGTGACTCGCCATTGACCTGGTCCGAGTTCCTTAACAGTTCCTCGGCCAGTCGAATCAACTCGTGCACTGCTTGGCACAGGAATTGGATTGTAGAACATATCCTTAGCTTCAACCGTGACATCAAGCGATGCTTGTTGATCCACTGTGGTTTTGGACAAAGCAACTTCAAGATAAGCAACTACCATCTGTGGTTGTATTGAAAGATCAAACGTATTGGTTGCACCTGGGGTGGAGTAGACCATCACATGCTCACCAGCAACAGATGCCTGATAGGTGTAGGCTCCGACATCAGCACGAGGAACAATACGGGAAGAGGTGGTACCATCTTCAGTCCATTCAACGTCTTGTGGGAAGGTGTTTCCATCGCTATCTGTACCTGTTATGGCAATGTCAATCGATTCACCTGCATCTTCGCTCAATGTATCAAGGGCGTGATCAAGCGAAACAGCAACACCATGGTATACTGAGATGTCAACGACCTTTGAATAATTGAAACCAGCTGCGTTTTCAACAAATGCGGTAATTCTGTAAGAACCAACAGTTGTTGCTTCCCAATGATATGCATCGGCTTCGAAAGAAGAAGTCATGTCGATAACAGAACCTGAATCCAAATCCTCGAACAACCAAGTCAGCCTTGAAGCATCCAAAGCATTCAGATCCCCGTCACTAAGACTTACTGAGAAATCCACATGCTCATCTGCACTTATGTTGTATGCAGTTGATGAATCTCCAGTAGAAGCGATTGAATTCATGGTAAAGATTTGCAAGATACCCTCGGACACTGTTGCTGAAACGGATTCACTAAACACAACATCTCCAGAAGTGTATTCTGCGTAGATCATGTAAGGAATATCTGAGGCCAACTGAGGCATGAATTCAGTTTCATCTGAAAGGGTGTATAAGAGGACGGATTGGTCACTCCAACTCGGATGAGAAACAGTCCAATTTACATCAATTGTCCATCGATTTCCTTTCGCATCAGTTGCCTTTGCTTTCACTTGCAGTGTTTCATCTGCGGTTAAACTGTAGGATTGGCCGTTTGCATCAGCCGAGTCAACAACCAGTGCCATTCCAGTCATTACACCCTTCGTGACATTCACCGTAATCGATGCTGAAATTGTTTCATACTGTGCTGTAATCACTCTTCCACCAAGGCCTGTTGGAATCCACTGGACTGGATGATCGAATGTGATATTCACCGCACCGTCACTTACAAACGTCCAATTTTCCAAAGGCAAAGAGACTGACAGTCTATTTCCTTGAATGTCAATTCTTGTTGTATTCATGAAGATGACTTCATCGGCGGTTAAGTCCCATGCTGAAGGAACAATTTCAAGGGAGTCCATCGCTCCATGACCTGTTGAAATCGTGATTGAATCCGACAATCCAATTCCAGATGTTAACGAGAATTGCCAGGTTCCAACATGATCTGCGAAGTACATATTCGTAGCCTCACTGTAGAGACCATCGGTGACTGAGTAGGTCAAAGCACCTGCCTCAGACAATGGAATGATGTTTCCAAATTGGTCGTACAGAGTTGTTGTGATTTCACATTCAGTACCTGCAGGAGTGACTCCTTCACATCCAGTAAGAACAATGTCTGTAGGCGCACCGAGTTCAACTTGAACATTCACAATAACGGTGATTGTCGTCCAAGTCACGGATACTGTTTGACCTCCAACAGAATATGGTTGGAATACATCGCCGAACGTACCGCCCATTGAACCGTTACTTGGAGAGAACGTGATGCTCTCTCCAGGAACAACATTTCCAAATTGATCAACAACATCTGCAGTTAGTTGCAGTGTATCATCCGAAGTAATCGTTGCAGTAAGAGGTGTGACGACCAAGTTAACTGGAGCGCCTGGTGTAACTGTCACCGTTTCATCTGCACAGATAACTCCGAAACAAGCGGTGATTGTGTGAATTCCAGTTGATGAAGGAGTATATACGCCAGTGAAAGCATCAATTTGACCACTTGAAGCAGACCAAACAATTGGCACTGTTGCAACGAGTGAGTTGTAATCAAAGGTTGAAGCGCTGAATGTCACTGGTGTATCTGCATTCGTAGTTGTAGCAGTTGGAGAAATAGTCACCGAATCAATATCGGTGTAATTCATTATCATCAATGGTCGTGAACTACTCGTTGAATCACTGTTATCTGCAAATTCAACGGTCATCCATCCTTGATTCACTGTGGCAATGATGACCCATCCATGAGTTCCATCGATGAACAGAGAACGATGTCCTAGACTCATCTGAATCCATTGATTTGTCGCTTGAGTATTACTCAAAACGATTGTATCGAGCGGAGTTGAATCGTAATCGACACCAGGTTGTAGCCCTGGAGCACCCCAGTTTGCAGCACCAGTACCGTTCCAAGTCACAGAAGTTTCGCCCCATCCAGTTGTAAGCACCTTGTGAACGGAGAGCGTCATACCAGTTGCTCCAGAACCAAATTCTAGATCGGTTAGATACAAACTCAAATCAACAGAATGTACATTCATGTTTGGATTGAATGGTATTTGTCCGAAATCGGTTGAAACGAGCATACGATACTCATCTTGTCCAGAATCAATACCGATGAGTGTAGAATCGCCATCTAAGTTCTCATCTGCACTGCCACTGTACACTGAAGTATCTTCGACATTGGTGTGAGCCATCTCTTGAATTTCATTTCCAGTTTGGAACTCATACGTCCATGTGTGGTCGAAATTATCCTGCGTGGTTGGATCTCCTATTCCTACAATCCATCGTGAAGAAGACGGCCCTGGAATAGAACCGTTAACTGCTTGAACCCACCACTCAAAGGTTGAACCTGGAGTCAACGAGGTATCAAACCCAAAGTTTGTTCCTGTAATCTGGCTTGAGATACCAGATTTGAAGGTGTATTGCCCTGATGAATTTCGAATGGTAACGATGTATCCTGTCGCTCCAGTAACTGGATTCCATGAGAGGGTTGGTTTGTCCAATGGTTCCAGCAGAGTTGCTGTTGTATTGTACAATACAGTACCATCTGCAGGTGAAAGGAGTACGGGTTGTTGTGGAGGTACAATACCTGCGACATTGTCAACATAATCGACTCGAAGAACTGGACGCAATGATGTCGAACTTGATTCGCCAGAATGGAACGAATGCAAGCTGCTTGCTGTCCCAACTGCTGAAAGTTTGATCGTCATCGAGAGGTTTCCATTCGCAATATTTGATTGTGCGAGCGAAGTGATATCCCACTCCAACCACCCATTTGGTGGAGTTACAGGAAGGGTAGAGCGAGTGATTTCAGAAGAACTACATGTTGGTGATTGAAGTGCTGTGACAGACCCTTCATTGAATGTTGAACAAGCATGAGCACTCACGGTCAATGGAGTAACGCCAGTAACTTGAGTACGATACATACGCAACATCACAGAAGTTGGAGTGATGGCGGTTGGCCACGGCATCTGAGACAAATCATATTCAATGAAAATCTCTTGGTCTCCAGAAGAACCAGTACCGAGCAACAGTGATGCACTCGAACCATAATTTGTGTTAAACGATGAGGAGGAAGTGTACGTATCAGGTGCAGCAGGTAGTAATCCGGTGGATGAGAAGATTGAACCACTTGACAAGTTCACAGTATGATTTCCTGCACCATCGTCGTAGCCTTGGTCTGCTGGAATTCGGAATTTGTTGACTTGCGACCATTCGCCGTATCGAGAGTAATCGTCAACCACGCCTTGATAGGATAATGTTCTCCAATAAACCCAGGTGTCACCTGTATCTTCAACCTCTTGAAGCAACAACGTTGTGGTGGCTGCATCCCAAATGAGATCATTCTCGCTCAGTTCTGTGGAATTACCCAGATCGATACAGCCTAAACCCCGTACCATTCTGTCATCACCAGCTAAACAGAGGTAATATCCTGATTCATTCGAGGACGGAGGCGTCCATGTCATGTTCACTTCATCTACTCCAGAAGGTCGAGGCTGTGAAAGATTCCAGAGAGTTGCTCCGTCGACAGGCATCAAACCAGTTGGGCTTGATGCGACGTAAGGGTTGGTCATTCTGTACGTGATATTGAGTGATGGACGGAGGTCTGCGCTTAATTCGTTACTTGAATACATGTCAATTCGGCCATCAACACTGCTGTCGTTTTCTTCAGCCTGGATGAGGAAGTCGAGGCTTGTTGCACCATTTGCAACCGCTTGCTGCAGCAAACCAGTGATATCACCGGTTTGGTACGGATCATCCCAGAAAATCTCTTCGCTTCCGGAATACGGAATGTCCGTGTCCGTTGAGTGATAAGCACCCGGCGTGTTCCATTGGGTTGAGTTGGTTGCATTGTTCCAGTTTGCATCACCATCGAAGGCTGTGTTGATTAGCGATGGGCTCCAAAAGACTTCTCCATAACTGGTGGATTTCGTATTCAGCGTGACGAAGGCATCCATGATTTCGTAGGTGCCATTGATTGGTAGTTTTGTAAGGTCAACGGAAACAATGAACGATGAACGCTGGGAGGTAGCGGAACTGGATACTGAACGACCGACGCTAATGGTTCCTGAATTGTAGAGATTTGAGTTGGAGGCTGCCGAATCAAGGGTTGTATCGATGATGAAGCCAGAGGGTTCATTCAAAGTCGGTAAAAATCCACCTTCGGAGACGTTGATGTAACCCCACGTACTATTGATTTCGTTTCCAATATCGTGAGGGATATGGAATACTGAACTTGTTGAACGTGGACCGAGCATGCTGTT
>CAXDRT010000136.1:0-5073 GCA_963991835.1 uncultured euryarchaeote | reverse complement strand
TGCCGAGAATGTCTTTTGTTAAATGAACTTCGTATCTCTAACCTAGATTCGCTTGATGACCTCCGAAAAGTGAAATACTTCCTTTCAAAAAAGGGACAACTTGGGAGCAAGACAGAATCAATTGTTGAAATGAGGAATTCGGCAGCTCACCCGCCAGCACCAGGCAAAGAGAATAGTATTACTTTATCTCATGTCGAGAGGCTTCGTTCTAAAATGTTAGAAGAAACCCCCAAAATCCTTAAAATCCTTCTTGAAATATTCGAAGGAAAAAAGTAATTCAGCGCACCATACAATTGGCCCTTCTGCATTGTCACGTTTGCTAGGGACATGTAGGCAAAGATTTCATTATCTACATGGTGGAATTTTTAGACATGACAGAGAAGGAGGGGCCTCAACAACGCGCATTTTGGGACCTCTCCAACACTACTGGAGCAGAACCTGAGGCAGCCATTAGCAATTCCGATGATGCAATCAAAGGGTTTCATCCCCATGAACCCAGAGAAAGAATTAGGAAAGTTTTCTTCATTGATGTAATCTTTCACTTGGGCATGGCTGCATTTTTCTCACTAATTCTTGTTTCAGTGGTCGAAGACACTTGGCATATCACTCCATGGGAATGCTCAGAAGAGGTGGTTGAGGCAGAAGATGGAACCTTTCAGTGCCAACAATACGGAATTACAGAAACGCGAGAATATGATTCTTCAGGTTTTGAGATCATAGAACCAACTGAGAAAGTCATAGCAGTGGCAATGTACATGCTTATGGTATTCATTTTGATAGTATACTGCTGGGCCAAACTTAGTAGGAAATATCACTTACGACATTTAGGAGAAGAAAATGTCGTTGTTCTTATGACAAGCCGATTCGGTATGACTCCAAAAATAAAGGAAAGAATTCTTCTTCAAAATGACTCATTTATCCAACGAACGACAGGCCAATACAGAAGTGATGAGGGAACAACAAAAAATTATGTCACTTACAAAATACATTCTGAAGGACAAAAGCCGTTTACGTTATCAAAATTTGAAGAACGTGATTATACCTATGTTACTGGACTTCAAATTCAAAGAGAATAAAGCAAGTTATGAAATATCAGCGATACAAGTACCTTATGTCAATTCATGATGAAGTTATTAGCGGTGCCCCCTCTCCAATTCAGATACTTTTGGAAGGATTATTTGGCAAGTAATACACACACTATTCCAATCGTAAATTGTGAAACTTCTTTCAAAATACACGCACGTTTATGGCTTTACGTGTGTCTTTTTTCACTATGTGCTCGTACCGGGATTTGAACCCGGGTCAAAGGAATGAGAGTCCTTTATGATGGGCCACTACACTATACGAGCGTGGTATTCGTTCCTGCAACGTCATCTATTTAGAAATGGCGACTTTCATGAAATTAACTAGTTTCACTTTTCGTTTCTAAAAATCCAATAAAACGCCTCGCTGAAGACTCTTAGCACTTTCACTTTTCGTTTACCTCTCGTTCGTTGATTGATATACTGCCGCCAGTGAATTTGTTCCATGGACAACCAAATCCCGACATCGTTTGCTGCTTTGACAGAATCGCATACAGACTCCGCAGAACCACTGTGGAATCACCGAACAACAACCCATTTTGCTGATCAGAGTGGAAGACTCCCTCAACGCATGGCAGACATGACATGGGAATCATGGCATCAACCAGGACAACCTACGAAGATTCCAGTCACAACGACTTTGTCTCATCTTCTACGAAGAGCATCTCTACGAGGTGAAGCTTGATGTCACGTACAAAGAGATTGCGAGATGCTATTGATGAGTATCTGGAATCAGTGGATGCTGCAAACACAACCGACATCCTCGATCATGTCAACCAGCGTTTTAGATGGGGCGCAACAATGAATCAATTAGGAAATGTTCTGGCTCGAGACCGACGGTTTGTCAAAGTTGGATTTGATGAAAACACCGACATCGGTGGCTTCCGCATGAGAGTCTGCGTTTGGGCAAGAGTCGCTGCTTGAGATAGAAGAGACAAAAACTGCAATCCTACTGGCCTACTGTATGGCCAACAAGATTCTCGCATCATTTGAATTGATGCGAATGAAGAATATCTTGCTTGCCAGTATTGCAACTCCAGTTGGCGCCTTACTTGCACTGGGAGATTTTTCTTCGATAACAGAATATCCTGAAGTTATTTTTGCAACATCTTCAGTCCTCTTCTTCATGGGTGCAGGGAATGCAATGAACGACTTGAGAGATATTGAAATCGATCGTATCGCACATCCAAACCGTCCATTGGCGAGGGATGCTTTATCGGAAAAAGAGGCTAAAAGACTCACGATTTCTTTAGCCCTTCTAAGTATTGGTTCACTCGTAGCATGTTGCCTAATGATGGATGATGAAAGAACGTATACACTATCAATTTACGGTATTGTTGCACTTCTCATGCTTTCCTATGACTCTTTTTTGGAATTGAAAAATAAAGGATTAGTAGGGAATATTAGTATTTCACTTCTCGTAGCTGCTGTAACCTTGTATGGTGCATCTTCAGTAGGTGAATTAACAAATCCACTCATATGGTATGTTTCAGGAGTTGTGTTCTTTGTCAATCTAGCTCGAGAGATTGTGAAGGACTGTCAGGATCTTGATGCTGATTCTGAAACACGAGTAACACTGCCAATGAGAATCGGTTTGGAGAATAGTAGAATGGTGGCTTATGTCATGACATTGTTTGGTTTGGTCATGTTGTATATTCCCTATTGGCAAGGACCATTTGAATTCGGACAGTTGTTGTTCCAAGCTCCAGCGATGTTGGTTCTAATTACTCTCAATGGACCTATGTGGAAAGGTGATGATTACGTTGCAGCAACACGACTACGCATTGCTATGCTTCTTGGTTTGCTCGGATTTATACTGACGCTTCTTGTTTAGACAAGTCCCATAAATTCGCCCATTGCACTCCAAGCATCTGGTGAGATAAAGTAGCATAATAGAGACATTTGAGCCCACATTCTGTTCTCTGCTTGATCGAAGACAATTGATTGTTCGTGATCCATAACCCAATCGGTTACTTCATCGCCCCGATGAGCAGGTAAACAATGCATGAATCTCCATCCATCATCCATGTTCGAGACCATGTCCTCATTGACTTGGTAGCCTTCAAATGATTTCATCTTGTCTTCCATGTGTTCTTCACCCATCGATATGAATACGTCAGTGTACACAACATGTGCGCCATCAGTAGCTACCTTTGGATCAACAGTTCTCATCAATTCAGACTTGTGTTCTGCAGCATATGCTGTTGAACGCTCAACAACATCTTCATCTGGTTCATATCCATCAGGAACTGCGTATCTAAAGTCAATACCAAGCATTGTACAGGCGAGCATCAAATCGTGAAGAACGTTATTTCCGTCTCCAACCCAAGTAACAACCAGATTCTCTCTATTATCGAAATGCTCCATGATCGTCATCAAGTCAGCAGCTGCTTGACAGGGGTGGTGTTTGTATGAAAGAGCGTTCAGAACAGGAACTGTAGCATGCTTTGCCAATTCAGTAACATCCTCGTGGCCATAGCATCTGTAGGTCATACCGCCTAAGAAACGAGACAGAACTTGAGATGTGTCTCCAATTGTTTCTGACTTTCCAAGCTGGATATCATTCTTGAGAAGTGTTAATGCGTTTCCACCAAGTCGATCAATACCCACTTCAAATGAAACACGGGTTCTGGTTGAAGGCTTCTCGTAAATGGAACCAATTGTCATCGTATCAAGAGGCATGAAGTTGAGTGCAACTTCGTCTCCTTGCTTCCACAATCGCTTAAATTCAATTGCCCATTTGAGAATTTGCTCAAAGTCATCTTTTACATCATCAATTGCAAGAAGGTGGTCCACCATGCCTTACGCTCGGGAAAGAAGGTTACAATGTTTTTCAAACAAAATCGTCCTGATCTTTCTCGTGTTCGATATCACTCGCAAAGCCATCACGGGCATCACTCATTCCACCAAACAATGCTTGAGCGAAGGTCAAGATATCTGCTAGACCTTCTTCGAGTTCACTTGATAATGGAGTTAGACCAGGGCTCTGAGCGAATTGTTGCATCAAGCGAAGTTGGTTAATTGCAAACTCAGTTCTCTGGCCACCTGCTTCATCGTAAAGTGCCATTTCAAGAATCTCTAATCGCTCCGACCACTCAAGAATTTTATCAAGTTCATCAGCATCAAGAAGGTCGCTCTTCGAGAGGAAATTCTTTGTTGGAAGTCCCAAACGGAATTCAACAATAGACGACAAAAGCATTTGCGAAACAAATCCTGAAGGTGAACGAGATAGCATTGGGTCAAACAAGTAAATAATTGCTGACTGTTCTCTACCAAGGACTTCGATGAGGTGATTACTCGCTTCTCTGAAAGCGAATAATTCAACTTGCCCTGGAGTATCAACAATCATCATTTCTCCAGTAAGCGCATGGAGTTGTTCTGCAACATCACCCGCTTGAGCAGCAAGTAAATCGGCTGCAAGAATTTGAGCACCGTTTGGTCCAAGATCATATTCAGTCATTACTTCTGTTAGTGAAATTAAATCTCTCACATCGAATTCAGCATCATAATGAACTCGTTCTGCCCCAGGATCCAAGTTGACTGCAATGACATCTGTCTCTAGGAATCGAGACCATCGTTGAAATGAAGTCACGAGTGAAGATTTACCTGCACCTGCAGTTCCAACGACAAACAGTACTGGGGGGGTTCCACTATCAAGTCCGACCATGTCTGTGGCTCCTGCCCAACATACATGAACTAAACGCAAAATTCGACTGATTTTCCAAAACTAACCAACAGAACGGTTATGTGCTAGACAACAATGGCAAGCATGCAGATTCCTGCACGGAGGAGAAAAAATGTCTGACGAAGAAACAAATCAACCTGATGCACCACCGGGCCTTCCGCCTATGCCGCCAATGCCTGAAGCACCACCAGCACCAACTAGTGTGTGTATTTCATCAATAAAAAGAATAATATTTTTGTTTTTTTCTAATTCAGAAATGATACTTTTAAGTCTTTCTTCAAATTGACCTCTATATTTTGTTCCAGC
>CAXDRT010000135.1:0-5107 GCA_963991835.1 uncultured euryarchaeote | reverse complement strand
AGCGGCTACAGGTCAATCATCCTGTGTTAATGCAGATGCTGGATACTACGTTTCAAGCACGGCCCAAACGTCGCAAACGGCTTGTTCTTTAGGAACATACCAAGCGGCTACAGGTCAATCGTCGTGTGACGATGCCGATGCAGGATACTATGTCTCAACAACGGCTCAATCAAGTCAAGCTCCTTGTTCAACAGGATCCTATCAAGCATCAACTGGTCAAACATCCTGTGATGATGCTGATGTAGGCTACTATGTTGATCAAACCGGTCAATCTTCTCAAACAGTTTGTGCAACAGGGAAATCAACAATTACCACAAAAAGCACCTCAATTCTCCAATGTATACCAGATACTGATGGCGATGGTACCGTAGATGTTCTTGATACTGATGACGATAACGATGGAGTGGACGACATCGATGATTCATGTCCAATAGGGCTGTCCACATTGGCAATAGATTACGACGGAGATGGTTGCGATGATGCTATTGAAGATTTGGATGATGATAACGACGGTATCCCTGATGTAGTCGACAGTTGTCCTAATTCAGAACCTGAGTACGACAACGACAAAGATGGCTGCGACGATTGGACCATAGATGATGATGACGATAACGATGGTGTACTAGATGTTGATGATGACCTACCACTTGATGCCTCAGAATCAGTGGATACTGATGACGATGGTATTGGAAACAATGCAGATACAGATGATGATGGTGATTCAGTTCTCGACGTCGACGATGCATTCCCACTCGATGCGACAGAATCCGTAGATACCGATAACGATGGAATTGGAAATAACGCAGATACGGATGATGATGGTGATTCTGTTTTAGACCAAGACGATGCTTTCCCATTGGATGCTAGAGAATCTCAAGATTCAGATCAGGACGGAGTTGGTGATAACGAAGACACAGATGATGATAATGATGGAGTCCATGATCTACTCGATGCTTTTCCTTACAGTTCACTCGAATCTGAGGATCGTGATGGAGATGGCATAGGTGACAATCAAGATCAAGACGATGACAACGACGGGGTCGAGGATAGTTACGATTCATTCCCATACGATTCAACGGAGTCAGTCGATACAGATGGTGACCGGATTGGGAACAACGCTGATGATGATGATGACAATGATGCTGTAACAGACGGCAAAGATGCATTCCCTCTTGATGCGAGCGAATCTGTGGATACTGACATGGATGGAATTGGAAACAATGCAGATACAGATGATGACGGGGATGGAGTCTCTGATGCCAATGACGCATTCCCACTTGATGCTACAGAATCTGTAGATACAGACAATGATGGAACTGGTGACAATGCAGATACAGATGATGATGGAGATGGAACTTCAGATTCGAAAGACAAATTCCCACTCGATGCAACCGAATGGGAAGACGTTAATGGAGACGGTCTTGGTGATAATAAAAATCCTCTAAACGTCTTCGAAAATGCTCAACAAGAACCAGTTATGCCATTGCTAGGATTTGCTGTAGTTATTGGAATCATGATCATGCTCTATCGAGCTCAGCCATCTCTAAAGGATGAAGAAAAATCTCTTGTTGAAATTCGTGAAGAAGAGTGATTCTAAGCAATAGATAAGTTTCTATTTGATGTTAACGAGGGTTTCTCCATAATACCCATGTGGATATTACAGGCGAATACAACGGTTCGCAGTGGGTCATATACAACGCTACCGTTGTGTTCCCATACGTACACGAGGGGGACCCATCTAAACAGCCAGTGGAAATTTTTTGTCAATAGAATAGGAATGACTAATGAACGAAAATCCATCCTTCGTCCATGAAGAGAATGGCATCCTTCCTAATTTGCATTTTTTTATTTGCATTGTTCCTCCCAGGATTAAATTCCTCAGAAAGAGAAATGTTTGAACAAAATCAATCGGTACTCGGAGAAAACAATCCCTCTTTTTCTTCAAGTTCAAACACGTCAATCAATTCACTTGGTTTTATATCTCTAGAAGAAGTCTTTTTTGTTGACAGTGACACATTAATTTATTTGCAAAATGGATTCATTAATTTATTTGACATTGCTGAAAAGTCAGTCATCGATTCTACCAATTGTTCTCAAGGATTTACATTCTCAGTATACAGAGATCAGGTCAATTGTGGTGATAGAATTTATTCGATAACCAATACATCGTTTACTTTAGAGAGGAGTGGAAATTTTAATCCTACATACTCCTACAAAGACGATCAGCAACTAGAGTTAGGATATTACCAGCAAATCAACAATTATCGTAGCATTATTTCAGTATATTCAAACGGAACTGTCAACAATACATATTCTCCCACAAACCCTGCTCTCACTCAGGGTTCAAATGGCTACATTTCTTCGTTTAGTAGAGAAAGGCAAGAAGCGACAATTGTAAGTCCTGATACTGAAGAATATGTTCTTTCAATGGCTACAGGAGAACTATTGGTTCGAAGTAGTCAAGATTGCCCTACTCAATCGTATCATTCCTCATCGGATTCAATCAATAGAATTGAGGAATCTATCGTAATAACACACCGAACTTATATTGAAACAAGATATTGTTTGCAATTTGGTGCTTATCATACAACAGCCATCAACGATGCAGACTTTACAGACCCAATAATTGATGCGAGTTATGAGCCAAATGTTTGCGACATATACTCTCAAGGGCAAGGTGTCTTCTTGAACAGAACACTAATTTCAAACTCTATGCAAAAAGTAGATTGCCTCTCAACTAATGTATTCATTCTCTATGATGGAATTGAACTCTTTATTTCAGGCCCAGATAACGACAACGACAACTTCAATGATTACGTTGATGACTTTGTTATGGAACCATCTCAAAATATTGATAGTGATGGTGATGGATACGGTGACAATTATTTTGGTAACTTTCCAGATAGTTGTCCCAATCAATTTGGATTATCCAATAGAGACGTGTATGGGTGTCTCGATTCAGATTTTGATGGGTTTTCGGAAAGTTCCGATAAATTCCCCTCTGATTTTTCGCAATGGAATGACTCTGATGATGATGGATATGGGGACAACCTAACTGGAAATAATGGAGATGTTTGTCCTCTCGTATATGGAGAGTCTACACGAGACCGACTTGGCTGTGCAGACCAGGATTACGATGGGTGGAGTGATGAAAACGATATTTTCCCCTATGATTCATCCCAATGGGGTGATTGGGATGGCGATGGATATGGCGATCAATTAAACGGTATTGAGGGCGATTCGTGTCCTAGTGATCCGGGTAATAGTACCAAGGATCGTTATGGTTGTATTGATTCAGATGGAGATGGATGGAGCGATGATGGTGATGACTTACCACAAAACCCCACACAATGGCGTGATAGAGATGGCGACGGTTACGGTGACAACCAAGAAGAAAACGCAACCATGTCCGATACCTTCCCTGCTGATGGAACACAATGGAACGATACTGACGCGGATGGACACGGTGACAATCCATTTGGAACAGAGGGTGATTGGTTCCCGAATGACATTACACGATGGCAGGATAGTGATCGTGATGGCGTAGCAGATGAAGACGATGCATTCCCAAATGAGAAGTCACAGACTATTGACACAGATGGCGATGGATACGGTGATGATGTGAACGGCTCGAATCCAGATGCATTCCCGAATGATGCGGAAGAATGGTCTGACACTGACGGTGATGGCATAGGCAACAATGCTGATGCATTCCCCTTCGATCCATCTCAACAAACGGATAGTGATGGTGATGGCTTTGGTGACAATGAACGCGGTTCTGGTGCAGACAAATTCCCCTCAGATTCGACTCAATGGGCGGATATCGATGGAGATGGATACGGTGACAACGCTGAAGGAACGAATCCTGATGCCTTCATCACAGACCCAACACAATGGGTAGATACCGATGGTGATGGCTACGGTGACAACCCAACTGGACGGCTTGCTGATGCATTTATTGAAGATTCAACACAGTGGATTGATGAGGATGACGATGGATTCGGTGACAATCAAAGTGGAAACAACCCAGACCCATTTTTATTCGACTTTGACAACGATGGCTACAATGATTCTATCGATCCTCTTCCTAAATACGCCAGCCCTGGGGATTTAGACAACGACGGCGTCTTAGATGAGGATGACAAGTTTCCAGAAGACTTCAGAGAGTGGGCAGACAATGATGGTGACGAAGTCGGCGATAACGCAGATACCGATGATGATAACGACGGTTGGTCAGATGCGGATGAACTGAGAGATGGAACAGACCCCTTCTCAAGTTCTGAACAACCTGTTGATTCGTTTGAGATAGTGATACCAGGAACAGCTGTTGGTTTAGGTGCATGGGATCTTATCGGTATCTTCGGTGGTGTGCCTCTGTTTATTTGGATTGGATTTGGTTTCATAACTCGTAATGGTCGAACAGCGAAATACGAAGAAAAATTGAGGACTGCAAACACTCGAGACGAATTAGAAGGTGTAGCACGACAATGGGAATACTCACTAATGTTGCGAATGCTTGGGCCACATCAAGGCATTCGTTTGGAACGATTACGAGCAGAATTGGACGATGTGTTTGAACGACAAAATCAAACACTATCTTCACTTGAGCAAAGTGAATACAATCAAACCCAACTTGTTCAAGAGGAGATGAACCAAAACGAAAAGCAGGTTCCTGAAATAAATTTGAAACCTGATATCGCTGCTGTTGGAAATCCAGACGAGAAAGGATACGAATGGATCACTTCGGAAGATGGAAAGAACTGGTACCGAGCCCAAGGCTCGAAAGATGATTGGGTTGAATTTTCAAACTAAATCATTCCTCAAAACAAGTGTATTTCGGGTGTATGCAAGGGTTCTCCCTAAGACCCTCGTAAACATAACAAACGAATACATGGGCTTTCAGTCCGCCCTATACAACCCTACCCATTGAAACAAATCAGTACGTTAGTTGAACATCGGAATTGGTTGCAAGTTTGATCACTCCAGGCGGGCCACTCCAGATGATTTTATCATCTGCTATGTTTAACGCACCATCACCTTCACTGTGTCCAAGAGTTGCCTTTACTGAAGCAAATGAGCAATACAGTACGGCATTGTCAAAGACTTT
>CAXDRT010000134.1:0-5231 GCA_963991835.1 uncultured euryarchaeote | reverse complement strand
CTCTTGATAATATTCAGATGTTATTTCTCCATTCCCTAAGTATCCCTTTTCGTTACAATATCCTCGTAGCACAAACATACCAAAAGAAGAATCTCGACATTACTTAAACATGACATTCAATGAGAAATTGATTCCCTCATGAGCCGTTGAATTAGAACTTCATAATTCATACTCTCTGTACATTTCAACTAGAATGGATACAACCACTTTTTCTTCAGTGGTTTTTCCAGGAATATCTTCAAGACAATCAGTATATGCATCAATCTCCTCTTGCTGTATTAGTGTTGGATCCAGCTTTTCTTGAATCTTACTTTCTCGTTTCCAAGTGACGATGTCTTTAATGCCCTCAAATTCTCCAAGTTCAACCGCAAGTTTAGATTTAATTCGCTCCATCTCTAAATCCGTATCAAAGATTTCGCCTAGGAGAGAAATATACTCAAGATGGAGTTCTTTGAGAGAATCAGTTCGATTATCATCGACTTCTTCATCGCATAACTCAAGCTTGAGTACACTACATGTGTCTGCAGATGCTTTTTCTTGATCTCTCAAATCCGAGTTTGAATCCTTCAATGCTGGAACCTTTTTCATGGCCAATTTACCCTTGGGCTCAGTATTGGAGATGACCACGTACTGGTCATATAAGTCACGATATTCTTCTTTGAACTTCTTTTTGTCGAATTTTTGAGTCGCTTCTGTGATCTTTTCTGGAGTAACACTTTTGCTGAGTTTTAGAATTCCTTCGATACCTCCAGAGTCACCCATCTCTTCCATCATTTTCCGTTTTAATATCTGAGCCTGTGCATTAGCAACATCATTTCTTGTTTTTACAGCAATATATTCTGTATGCAGTTCCACTTCTGCATCTTCTGGGTCTCGAATTGTGCCATTCGAGGCTAACGAATTTAGCTCGACTCGTTGCTTGTGATTCTCTATATTCTCTTCTTGCTCGGTAATGTATTCTTGGATCGTTTCATGTAATTCATTATCGACAAAATCATCGTCCATATCAAACCACTCACCTCGAACCCAGTATTCTGCAAAATGGTGATGCAATCGGGTTTCCAAATTTTCAACCATTGGAGAGAAATATGTCTTTACGGTATGTATTCGTCTGGGATTTCCTGTCTGTAATTTCCCAATTCGCTCCTCAGGAGTTTTTCCCTCTCTTACAATTCCAATTTTAACATAGGGACCCCATGCACCAGTTCTCACATCTCGATCTCTGTCGATGTATAATGTACCTTCAGTAAATACGGGAAGAGTCATGTCCCTTCTAAGAACTCACCCTATATATTTGTGAGTGCGTTTTAATCCCAATCAAAGAATCCTTGTCCAGATTTCTTTCCTAACTGACCTTTCTCAACCATTTCTTCGAGAAGTGGATGAGGTGCGTAACGGTCGTCATTGAACGATCGTTGTAGATTAAGGAGAATATCTCTTCGTACATCGAGGCCAACTAAATCTGTGAGTTTGAGTGGACCCATAGGATGCTTGTATCCCAGAACCATGGCCTTGTCGATGTCTTCTGCACTTGCGACTCCGTCAGCGAGCATTCGTATGGCTTCGTTACCAAGTACAACACCAAGTCTACTTGTTGCGAATCCAGGAACGTCTTTGACGAGGATGGTTGTTTTCTTCATCGCTTCTCCAGCTGCTTGAGCCATAGCTATGGTTTCCTCACTGGTTCCTTCATGGCGAACCAATTCCAGAAGTTCCATGATTGGAACTGGATTGAAGAAATGCATTCCAATGACCTTGTCGCCACGGTTTGTTGCATTTGCAATGCTTGCGATTGAGAGTGAAGATGTGTTTGTTCCAAGGATTGCATGCGATGGAGCCATTGCATCGAGTTGTTCAAAGATTGAAGCTTTGAGTTCTGGAATTTCAGGAACGGCTTCGATGACAAGATCTGCATCTTGCACTGCTGTTTGCATATCTGATTCAGCACGAAGGTTTGCAGCCCATGCTTCTTTTTGTTCTGCAGTAGTTTTGCCTCGAGCGATTCCTTTGTCCCAGAATGCATCGATACGTTGCATACCACGTTCAAGACCATCTGGGAATGCATCAAAGAGAGCCGTTTTCCATCCTGCTTGAGCACATACTTGTGCAATACCTGCACCCATTGTTCCTGCACCGATTACAGCTACGCGTTCAATCGCCATGGATGATGCCAGATGGTTCAGATTCATCATGCTTCTCGCTCTGGGCGATGGCAACACCTCCTACAATGAGCACGAATGCTGCGAGAAGGGAGAGGCCAAGTTGTTCATCGAGAAGCCACCAACCGGAAATGATTCCAAAGGGTGGTACGAGATAGACGTACAATGCTGCTCTGTTGGCTCCAATTGTTTGGATTCCTTCTGCAAACCAGACGTATGAGATGACTGTTGAAAAGACTGCTAAGAAGAGGATGCTGAGTACAATATCTTGGTTGAATTCAGGCATACCTGAATCGATGAGTTCGTATGCAGACCATGGTGTGAGGATGAAGAATCCAACAACAGATGCCCATACAGTGAGTTGAAGCGGTGTAAGAGGTTCAGTTGAATCAGATGTTGTTGTTGTCATAGCCTTCTTCATGAAGATGGTTGATGAAGCCCAAGAGAGTGCTGCTAGGATGATGAGAGCATCTCCGAGCATTCTTGTTGTTGCTGGAATATCGACATTCGGAGAATAAATGAAAATGATAATCACGCCAGATAAGGCAATGATCAGTCCAGAAGCGAGTCGCTTTGTCATCTTCTCGCCAAGGAATGGAATCGCTAAGAGTGCAGTGATGATTGGGTTGAATGTGATCATCAGAGAAGCATCACCAGCTGCTGTGTACTTCATTCCGAACATGAAGAAGACTTGATACAAGAATGTGGAAAAGAATCCGATGTAGGCTAATCGCTTCCATTCTTGTTTGGTGGGGATTCGCATATTCCCAGTTGATTTCAACCAAAGCAGAAACAATCCAATGGCGATGACATAGCGAATCCATGCAGCAGTAACTGGTGGGAAATCAGTCGCAACTAAGCGTCCTGCAGTCCAACTAAGCCCCCAAATGAAAGCAACAGTAAGTAATCGAATGTGCAACCAAAGATGCTTCATTCAAATCGCTCCAAGCCTAACTGGAGGATTCGAGCTCGTGGAAGCCCGATCTCCGGTAGACCGTGGGCGGGGGAATACTGTTTGAGTCCTTCTAGGCGTTGGATGTAGAGTCCGTATGAAGCGATATCGTTTCGATTAAACGGAGTCGGAACACCCATGCGAGTGAGTGTTTCACATGCTTTTTCCGAGTAGATCGGATAGACGTTGGTCGAGAAATGCATCCATTGAGACAATCGAACAGTGTCAACATTGTCCAGTGAAAGGATGTGTTCAAGCAAGTTCACTTTCGGATAATGAATTGTCCGAAGTGCCATCATGACTTCATTTTCAAGATCTTCATTCCAGACAAGAGGGGTATTGTTTGCCCATGCATCAGCAATGTTGAGATGTTTAAGTGAACGTTCTGTTTCTACTTTGAACAGAGAATCAACGTATTCTTTGTCTTCGAAAGCATCGGAAACAAGTCCAGGCAGTTCATCGTAGAAACGCTCACACATTTCCACATGAATGCCGAATAATTCGACAGGAATCATACCAATCGCCTTCAAGCCTTTGCGCCGATACCGGATTCAAGTTGGCGTGCAGACAATGGTTTGTTCGCAATCCAATCCATCTCGAAGTAGCCGAGTAGAGCTTCTTCGTCTTCAGCAGTTGGCAGAATGTTTCGAATGTATTCGTCCCATTCAGCGTCATTGCCTTCGAATTTTGTTCCTTCGACGGTGAAGCGTTGTCCACCAAAGTCTCCGATATCTCGATTGAAGTTTTCGTGTGCTACATAGAATGGAGTTGCCCCTTCTTCTTGATAGCCATTGAGTTTCTCGACTTCTCTTACGATTTCGTCGTGATAGTGTCCACGTGCTTCCTGGTTGAGAACTTCCTTGTCAACACCGATACCAGCGTCGAGTTTCTTTCGCTCGTCCCAGCGTCCTTTTACTCCCCAAACGTATGCCCAGTGAGCAGAGGAAGATGAGTCAACACCGAAGAGATCGTGTGCAGTGGATACCCACTTGTTCATGTATCTCTGAAGCATATCTTGAGGGATGACGCCTGCCTTGATGATACGGCGTAGTCCGTTCGATCCTGTTCCAAGGTGGAATGATTCTTCCTTGAGCATTGGTCCCATGCTTGCTGCAAGAGGTCTGAATGCTGAAGTTGAGAGCATACCGAGTTGGAACTTTCCGTCACGGTCAACGAACATTGTGTAGTTGAAGAAATCCAACCAGTGAGGCATTGGGCGATTGAATGCACCGAGGAGTCTGTCTCCATCTTGTGCATTTCGCTCGAGCAACTTTTGAGCCTCACGTCGTCCTTGCTGTCCGAAGTAGGTCATCAACAAGTAAGCCATTTGCCATCCGTGGCGTTGTTCTTCGGCCATGATACGAGCTGCTGCATAGCGGTCGTAATCAGTAGGTGCGCTTGCGAGAAGGTGACGTTGTTGTTCAACGGATGCGAATTCTGTGTCCCCTTGTACAGTGATCATTGCAACAAGTGCATCACGCATGCTTTGGTGTGGGACTTGAAGTGAGCGTTCCCACTTCTTTCGTCCTTCGTAATCTCCGAATTCGATGAGGTCACCAGCTCTGTCCCAATCAAATTGAATTGAAAGGTCAAAATCGCCGAGCCATTCACGGTCAAAACCAACTCGGTCTTGCCATTCGCCAAAGTTTGCTATCCAGTCGTCCCATGTCTTAGGTAGGTTGTCCATGTGTCGCACACGGGAGTGTGTACCTTGAATATATTGCGAACATGTTCGCACGAATATGTTCGCTTAAGGGGATTTCCGCCGTATTTCTTCAGCCATATCATGCATGACTCTGCTCTCGATACGTTGCAACATAGCAGAAAGGGTGGACTTTGCCATGTCTAAGGCGTTTGCTAGTTTGCTCAAAGATGTCCGACGAGGGACATCGTAGTATCCTTCTCGTACTGCAGCATCGAAAATTTGTCGTTGACGGGATGTGAGGAGGGTTGAGCCACTGTTTCGTGTGGATGTAAGTCTGTAAGGGATGTTTTCTTTTGAGAGTGCAGCAAGCAAGTCTCGAGCTTGCTCAGGAGTGCATACGAACTGTCTCTTATACACATCTCCGAGCCCCACGAGACCGTACTAGATCTCGTATGCCGTCTTCTGCTTGAAAAAA
>CAXDRT010000133.1:0-5239 GCA_963991835.1 uncultured euryarchaeote | reverse complement strand
TCATATTGTGCAGTTTGTTGATCGAGTTTGTTCTTGAGCGAACGAACTTCGTCCGCAGTAACCGATGTGAGACCAGCATCTGCTGCTTTCTCCAAAGCCTCAACCATCAACGCCATTCTTCCTTCCATCTCAGCAAGAACATCGTCCTGAGACACGCTAAGGTCTCGTAGTTGAGCAACTTCTTCATGGAGAGCATCTTGTTGTTCTTTCGAGAGTGATGATGCTTGAGCATCGAATTCAGCCCGACTATCGTTGAGTAAACGTTCAAGATGGACTATTCGAGCATCAGCCTCTTTCAATTGTTCATCTGCTTGATGCAAACGTTGGATTTCTGGAGCGACTTCATCTTCGCGCTCAGCAAGATCGAGCTCCAAGACACGGAGGCGTTGTTTTAGTGTCACGACTTCTTCGTTTCGTCTTCCCAATTCATCCCAAGCGATGAGAACTTCTTCGACGAGCTGCTCGACAGGATATCCTTTGAGCATACCTTCAAGCGCAGCTCGGTCGTTACCAGAGGATTGTCCATGGTTGGAGCCTGAATTTGCAGCGCCGAGCGTCATACAGTAACCTATCGAGACTCAACCACTCTTGAACCTTCCCTGTCAAAGAAGGGCAAAAAGCCCCGATTTTAAGGTGAAAACAACGAACCGAATCACTCGATTGCAGTGTACATGTCATCAGGCATTTCGCCAGCAAGCATGAGAGCACCTTCTGCAACCTTTTCGAGTGGGTTTTCGACGCACCATACGTTGACATCTCCGATGTCAGAGATTTCTCGAGCGACTCGCTCTGCAAGTCCTTCAATGAGAGAACCTCCACCAGAGAGAATGATGTTGTTTCGTAGAACTGGTTGGTATTCAGGGTCGGCTTCAGCAACAATTCTCTTGATTGCGTTTCCAACCTTTGGAATAAGGAGTTCACAAGCCTCTTGAATTAGATCTCCAATATCGACAGTCTGGTTCTTTCCATCAACACTGAGGTTGACTTCAACGGTTCGTTCATCTCCACCGACGTAAGAGGATTCTTCCTTCCACTTTCGGACCATGTCCTTGGTAATTTGAGCGCCAGTGAATTTCTTTGAAATCAGTGTCATCAATTCGATGTCAAGCCAATCTCCAGCTTCTTGGATTGTTACCTGGTCTTCATCGCTTGGGAATGTTCCATGGATACGAGCAATGTCGGTTGTACCTGCTCCAACATCAACAACGATTGAACCACCGATTTCGCCGATTCCAAATGCTGTTGCAAATGGTTCAGTAACGACCATGATTGCGTTTACTTGGCCGCGGAGTGTAGCAACGAGATTACTCTTGTCAGTAAATGAAACGTGGCTTGGAGAACAAATGACTCCGAACACTTCGTCGTATTCTTCAGGATCTGCGGTTTCGATAAGATGGGAAACGAATGCCTTAGCAGCAGCCAAGTTTGCTTCATCATCTTGTGCAACGCCAGCAGCCATAGGACGGTATAGGTTGCATGCAAGTTTGTTCTTCAATGCGTCTGCTCCGAAGAGAACATCACGCTTCAAAAAGTTGCGAGCAACTGGGTCTTTGGGTCGTCCTACAACTGTCTCAATAGAATGCATGGCACCCGCACTGGATGCAATCGTCGATTGAAAGGTTCCTAAATCAATTCCAACATATAATCGCTCACTCATCATCATCACCTTCTCGGATATACAAGCGTGGATGCCATACGGTTTCAATATAGCCCTCCGCTCTCAAGGAAATATTACTGGAGGAAAACCAACTCAGTCGCCCTTTTCCCGGGTTAAAATCTGGAAAAATACTGAAAGGAGGAGTGAAAGAACAAGAATAGATAAAATCGATGTCAAAACCCACGGCGAAAGTTCCTTCGCTTCGATTTCATTTACTTCGTATTTTTCAATTGTGAATGTTGGGGATTTCATTAGATTTGATTCTGGTTCAGCCCACCAACTTGTATTCCGATCAGAGGCTTGAATCACAACCACCCATTCACCGTTTGGAGAGAGCGGGAAAAAATCATCCTCAACGACTACATTGCAGGTTTGCCACGAATCATTTTCGACAATTACGGAACAAATATTGACAACGATCATCGAATCATTTGAACGTTCTAACGTAATGTTGACATCAACAATATCAGTATCAAGAACGGAGAATGTCAAAGGAATTGTTGAATTATTGTGGCTTTGTAACTTAGATGAGTCAAAGAATATTTGTGGAATATCATTCGTTTCTACACACCCATTTTCTTGAACCGGAGTTTCCTGCATTGTATCAAGGCAATCATCGATTGAATCGACAACACCATCTCCATCGCTATCGTCGATACACCCATCTAGATCAACATCCCACGAACTGGCATCTGTAAATGGACACAAATCATTCTCAAATGGAACACCGTCATTATCAGCATCTGTGTGCCCTATAGGATCGAGAACGACACCCTGAATAGCCATCCCGAAACCGATCTTATTTCCTTCGACACCAATGGAATTTGGAGTATTTCCTGGTGTCACATATCTTCCAACTACGAAGACATCAACCCAGTCGCTGGAAGCGAGATCTTCTGATGAGAGTGAAATCCCAACAGTCGTCTCATTGGTGCTTGGAAAAGCACTCATGTTTGAAGGATCGGCGAAACTATAGTACAACTTTGAAAGACCATTTTCTTTGTAGGTGTCTCCAACGGCAAATCGGCCATCTGGCAGTCTTACGAGGAGCTGCAAGTCATCAACCATATGGGGTTCGGGCTTGGCTTGAAAGGACATTCTGATGTCAAGATCTTGGCCTTGTTGTAGAATAAACCGTTGCTGAAAGACATCATCTGTTCCCAAAAAAGGACCTTGTGCTCCAGCACCATCCCAAGGAGTGGATAGAAGAGATTCAAGGGGTTCTCCCAAGTTCTTTCTTTGGTGTATCAAATCAATAGGCTCAGAGTCAATCAGGCGATAAGAGTCGTGTACCCACATATTTTCGATTGGCCGCACATCTTCCTGCATTAATTCATATTGAATTGACTCAACATCAATGATTTCTGAAAGATTCAACTGGCCCCAACCATCGTAGATGTTTGGATTTGTACCGCCGCCCTCGCCTCCATTTCTGAATTCCTCTGATAGAGGTGTTGTTGAAAGTGCTAAAAGTGATTTTAGAAGAGGTGCAGAAGGAGTGAATCCTTCGCCTAGAAGAAGATCGTATTGGAAGGAAGGAGTGCTTGAAAACCATGGTTGAAGGGAACGAGAATCGACAGCAACAATCGTTTCGTTATGGCCCGTAAACCAACCTTCTCGCACCATTTGTTCCAGTATACTAGCGAACCCTGATGCAGTTGCTGTCGACATACTCGTGCCGCTAAGAGTATGGTGGCCTGCATTCCAAGTATCATCTTGTCCATCAGACTTCGCTGAAGTAATTGATACTCCAGGAGCAAGAGCGAAAACACCTCTTGTCCCAGATTCAGTCGGCCCATGGACCGATGAAATCCAACGCTCAGGATCATCATCTTTGGTGGAAGCTCCAATCGCAATGACATTCCTTGCATTTGCAGGTTCCAATACTTCGCCACCATTGTTCCCTGGCGCAATCAAAGGTAGGGACCAAGGATATTCTCTTGTAAATGCATCAAAATCACCTGAACGAAGTGTGTATTCAGTGGTATCATCACCCCAAGAATCGGAATGTAAGACTGCGCCGAATTCTGATGACTCGAGTAGTAAATAATCGACATCAGGGGGAAGCCATCCCTCTTGCGAAACGATGTCTTGAACGACAAGTTGAGTTCCATATCCAAGCGCCATAGATGCCGAAGGAATCTGATATTCTTCCGCAGTTGATACTGGATGACAGGCGATAGAGCCCGCTGTATGGGTACCATGGCGATAATCACTATGGCCTTGTGAATCCCAATCGTCAATTGAAGTATTGATGTGCAGAATCTTACGCTGTGAATCTCCGTTCGTATCACTTGTCAAGTTCCGAAAACAAGAATGATCTGCATCAATTCCCGAATCAGCAATCCCGACAACTACGCCACTTCCATTCAATCCCAACTCCCAAGCAAGCGGCGAAGTATAATCAGAATTTGGGTTTGAAAGTTGTATTGCACTATCCAGATTCCTACTGGTTGTTTCTAGGGACGGCTCCAGCCACAACACTCCATCGATGTTAGAAAACCAATCCATTGAATATTGTTCCATCCATTCGATGGTCAGATGAGGTAAAACAGCATCATGAGCCACCGCCATTATCGTAATTCCTAATCGTTCTTCCATACTATTGGTTATTTGATTTTGAATACGTTCGGGTAGGCCTGGCTCAAAGACGATGGTGACCGCTTGTCCATGACGGGGCGCAGATTGCCAATGAGCAGGTTCATTTTCAGATTCAATTCCATGGAATGATTGTGTTGTTCGATCTAGTTTCCATGCAATAAGATCAGTCGGAGAAACGATTCTCAAAGGAACATATCCTGAGTCAATGACCGCTTCCCAAGCCGTTTGCGTCCACAATTCACCGACAGGTAGCGTAAGCTGTACTTCCTCTCCTCTAAGTTCGATAGGAGCATGCTCATGCACCATCGAGAGCGGTGCAGCCAAGAGGAAGACAAGAAGAAGAGCGCTTCGCACAACGTTAGGGACCCCCTCATCGTTGATGAAACACGCGATGAGCCGTTTGACAAGCAGACCATCGCGTTTAAATCAATCAACCAGTCGCGATGAACCATGAAGGCCTACCGTGTTGCTGGACAAGCCCCCTTTGGAAGCATGAGACAGAAGTTCTCTCTCGACATCGTTGCAAGTTCAATAGACGATGCTGAGCACCGAGCATATTCGATTATCGGATCTCGCCACAAGGCAACCCGACGTTCGATCAACATCATCTCAGTTGGTGAAATAGACCCAAGAACATCTACTGAGCCTACCGTTCTCCACCACTTCCGTGACAAAATCGCAGCAGAGGGCGGAAAAATCGCTCCAGCAGCTGAAGAAGAGTGAAAGGCTCATCGCCGCATTCATGAATGACCCCCTCTAGGCTATGATGGGGCGATACATTGGAACAGACTGAACTTCAACAAACTGCACGACTCGTGGAGATGAATCGTGAACGCTATCATGAAGTCCAAGAACGCGTTGAACAAGTGCTCAATGTTCTTGGAGAACACGACGTAACCGCAACGATTCTTGAAACTCTGTCGAGTAAGAATCATGATTCAAAAATGAATATGCATGTTTCCATCGGCGCTGGAGTAACGC
>CAXDRT010000132.1:0-5322 GCA_963991835.1 uncultured euryarchaeote | reverse complement strand
TCGATGACGTGAATGACGCCGTTCGATGTTGCTACATCAGCCGTTGTTACAACTGCATCGTTGACCTTGACTTCTGTTGCAGATACGGAGAAGGTAAGTGTGTCTTGGTTCAGAGCGGCTGCTTCCATTCCGTCAGTTAGATCGGATGACAAAACGGTTCCAGATACGACGTGGTATGTGAGAATGTCAACGAGCGTTGCGTTCTCCTCATCGGTATCGAATGTTGTCAGATCGATTCCAGCATCGGCAAATGCTTGGTCGGTCGGAGCAAAGACTGTGAACGGACCAGTTCCTTGCAGTGTTGCTACAAGATTTGCTTGAGCCAAAGCTGCTACAAGAGCGGTGTGCACTCCTGTTGATTGTGCTGTTGCTGGGATATCTACGAGATCTGCTGGAGGCATCAACACTTTGTCGATGACGTGAATGACGCCGTTCGATGTTGCTACATCAGCCGTTGTTACAACTGCATCGTTGACCTTGACTTCTGTCGCGGACACGGAGAAAGTGAGTGTGTCTTGGTTCAGAGCGGCTGCTTCCATTCCGTCAGTTAGATCAGATGAGACAACAGTTCCAGATACGACGTGGTATGTGAGAATGTCAACGAGCGTTGCATTTTCTTCATCTGTATCGAACGTTGTCAGATCAATTCCAGCATCTGTGAACGCTTGATCGGTTGGAGCGAAGACTGTGAATGGACCAGTTCCTTGTAGAGTTGCTACAAGATTTGCTTGAGCCAAAGCTGCTACGAGAGCAGTGTGGACTCCTGTTGATTGTGCTGTTGCTGGGATATCAACGAGATCTGCTGGAGGCATCAACACTTTGTCGATGACGTGAATGACACCGTTTGAGGATTCAACATCAGCCGTTGTTACAATTGCATCGTTGACCTTGACTTCTGTTGCAGAAACGGAGAATGTGAGCGTGTCTTGGTTCAGAGCACTTGCTTCCATTCCATCAGTCAAATCTGTTGACATGACCTTTCCAGATACGACGTGGTATGTGAGAATGTCAACGAGCGTTGCATTCTCTTCATCGGTGTCGAACGTTGTCAAGTCGATGCCAGCATCAATGAACGCTTGATCGGTTGGAGCAAAGACTGTGAATGGACCGTCTCCTTGCAGGGTTGTCACCAAATCTGCTTGGGTTAGGGCAGCGACTAGAGAGTCGTGAATGCCTGTTGAAGCGGCGTTGGTTGGTATGTCATCAGTTGCATCCGCAGTTACAGAAAACGGTATACTGGATACAAGTAGGCAGGCTATTAGGGTGTACACGATTGATTTACGCATTGTGTCTAAACGTGATTGAACAGGTTATAATAGCCTGTATTTTGATGGAACAATCATTTGATTCAGAACGGTGAACGGTAATCATCAACATCTTGGGAAATTCTCAACAACTGGTTGTATTTTGCAACTCTGTCGGAACGAGCGGGTGCACCGGTCTTGATCTGTCCAGCCCTTGTTCCAACCGCTAAATCTGCTATTGTAGTATCTTCAGTCTCTCCGCTTCGATGAGAAACAACGTTCCGATAGCCGTTGGTTGTTGCAAGTTCCATAGCCTCGAGTGTTTCTGTTACGGTACCGACTTGGTTTACTTTCACAAGCATAGCATTTGCAGCACCAATCTCAATACCTTGGGCGAGGCGCTCAGATTGGGTAACAAACAAATCGTCTCCAACGATCTGAACTCTGTGTCCTTCTTGCTTGGTCAATGCAGTCCATCCAGCCCAGTCGTTTTCACCAAGGCCATCCTCGATGGATAGAATAGGATAAGCATCAAGCCATTCGCCGTACATGTCTGCCATTTGGTTTGCAGAAAGCACCTTTCCATCCATATGATAGCCATCATCCTTCAAGAATTCTGTAGCTGCTACATCAAGAGCAATTCCGACGTCTTCTGTTGTATATCCTGCTCCTTCAATGGCTCGAACCATGTACTTCAAACCGTCTTCATTGGTTGGGAGGTTGGGAGCAAAACCTCCTTCATCACCCACGCCACCAAGTAAACCATCAGCTTTGAGTTCACTTTTGAGTTGATGATAAATTTCCACGCCAGCCCTGAGGCCTTCTCCAAATGTGTCGAATCCGTGTGGCATAACCATGAACTCCTGGACATCAACGTTCGATGCAGCATGAGCCCCTCCGTTGAGAATGTTAAGCATAGGAACGGGCATCTGCCCTCCAGCAACGCCACCAATATACTTCCATAGAGGAAGTTCGTGACATGCCGCCCCAGCATGTAAACAGGCGAGAGACGCACCGAGCATAGAGTTCGCACCAAGTGTGGATTTGTTTTGTGTTCCGTCGAGTTCAATCATGACTTCATCGATCATCCTTTGTTCATCGACAGGCATACCGACAAGTGCTTCTGCGATTTGTTGACGCACGTTTTCCACAGCAGTATCAACGCCCTTCCCGAGCCATTTTTTTTGATCGTTGTCTCTCATTTCAAGAGATTCATGTTGTCCAGTTGAAGCGCCTGATGGAACCATTGCTCGGCCCATTAAACGCCCATCGACGTAGCAGTCTACTTCCACTGTTGGGTTTCCTCGGCTGTCAAGGACCATTCGTGCATCTAATCCAGAAATATAGTCAGACATTGCTCTCAAACCGTCCAGTGCCCCGCGCTCTTTGAACCAAACGGCTCTTCTATTTCTATCACTATTTAGTTGTATAAACGTGTCAAATTGTTGGTTTTTGATAAAAAAACTCAATTATTTTACTTTTTCAGGCGTGAAAAGGTTTGATATACCGATATGTGGAGGGCTTGGCATGCCCAGAGTTGCTGAAATAGACCGCGCCATCCTTGCACAACTACGAAAGAACGGAAGAATGTCGTTTGTTGATCTTGCAAGAGAAGTTGGTGCAAGTGAACGAACCGTACGAACCCACATCCGTGCAATGGAAGAGAACGGTACAATCCGAGGCTACACAGTACGTGAGAGTGGAATTGGATTGACTGCACTTGTTCGCATCAAGGTTTCACCAGGTGCTGAAATCGGATCCTTTGCTTCAGAAGTTACTGGCTGGGAAGGAATTGAAATCATCTACGAAGTTTCAGGGGAAGCTGATTTGGTCGCTCTTGTTCACGTCGATGACACCGTTGCTCTTCGACAATTGCTCGATAAGATGTGGATGGCTGCTCCAAATGAAATTGCTTCAACCACAACTGAATTGGTTCTCGAACAATATTGACTCATACAATGTAGCTGTGTTTGCAGATTTTATCGCAGAATAAGCGATTTAGTTTCTTCTCAAAGAAGCAATCATTGGTTGATTAATGTTTCTTGATACGAGAAAAATACCTGGGCGATCAGAGCAGCGATTAAACTAATCAGGTAAAAACTCGGACGAGGTATGATCTCAAACTCCGTATCGACCCCTATTGTAATTAATGCACTCAACTGAATCAATAAATACCCTACAACCGTACATATGAGTGCTCCTTTTGAAGTAGCCCAGCGCTTATAGTATGCCCTTTCTATCATTTTTATACTAATTTCGAGATTGCCTGCTTCCGTCATGTGCACTATTATTCTGAATGTTATATGGGCGATTTGAAACAATAGTGCAATTATTACAAGAATCATAAATACCAGGCCCACCAATGCTAAAAAAACGTCATCAGAGGATAGCCCTTCAAACCAACTTGCAGTATTATTTACGCCAAAGAACGACCCTTTAACTCCAAACGGGGTGATTCCCAAGGAGATTTCGCCTGCCGAAAGGATGATCCAATTAGAAAACAGTCCAAAAATCAGAAGAACTCCGCCTACACCATGAGCGATATGAGAAAATGTCGTAATACTATTATTTGGATCTCCTACAGATGTATGTGCCAAAGTATCGCTTTCCCCCCACTCAAATTCTCCCTCGCAGAAAGGGCATTCAAACAGTCCTGATGCATCGTCATCTAATTCGATGTGCTCTTCACAATGGGGGCACTCAATGACAACCATGTCTAGGTGCCGTCATGTTTCGATTTAGATGTTATCCCGACGCGAATGTTTCATGAGGATGGATTGAAATTGATTGTGACGAGGTTGGGGCAACAGCAGATTATGTTGAGAAAGAATAAAGTTCTTGAGCGAATAACGCAATTTCACATGATACCTGCTCAGCAACCCCAAATGTACCAACAACCTCCTCAAACAATGCCTGCCCCTCAGGCAAATATTGGCTTGCCCATGCCTCAGTTGGCTTCACCTAAATCTAATCGCGGATGGATTCTCGCGTGCGGGGTTCACCCCGTGTTCATGGTAAGTCTGATGATTGGCTCCCTTGTTTATGCTATGTTTGATCCTGTTCCAGATTTCTATGATTTCTATGGGTACGATGGTTTCGGAGACAAGTTGTTTTTTGCTATGACGGATTCGACAAGTTATCTGATATTTTCGGGTTATGTCGTGACTGTAATCAGTGTTCTCATGGCGATGAATGCTAACTGTAACAAGTTGTTTGCCGTTTCACTACCAGCAGTTTCTCATATTGCTACCTACTTGTTGTGGTGCGTCATTGTGTCGTCAGTGTTTCCTGAGGGGGATTTTTCAGAAGCATGGGAACAGGTTTTCGGCGAAGATTTCTTCGAGATTGTGCTTCCGTCATTAATTAGCCATATTGCACTCTGTGCTGGAACCATTGGTTTGATGTCGGTTAGTTCCGCCGAATAATTAGAGTTCGTTCGGAACTGGGGTCTGATCCATATGCAGGAATGCATAGACAGCCCACCATGTGACAATGTCCCATGAATGAACAAGATTGTTGATTCCTGTTGAATTATCTGTACCCATGTAATCAATCATGGTTTCCATCGTATCGCATTCACGGTGATAACATGGATATCCATCTACCAACCCATTCCAACCAAGGGTAGCAACTCCAATGTTTTGGAATGAATCGTGATCGCTTCGAGCGGTGGGTGATTCGTAAATTGCGACTGTATCTTCGTAAATGTCACCCCATAGTGGGCTTTCGCCGCCTTCAAGCCAAGCTTCTCTTCCCCGGTCTATTTCATTTCCAAGATCGAGTGCATCACCGCCTATCCATTCAGCTAAATGGTACATTCCGGCTTGGTCGATAACGTCTCCAGTGCCATCTGGACCAAGATAGACTGAGAGCGCATAATCACCAGGATAGTTGACTCCTGCCATATCCAAGTTCAGATAATTGCTCACTGTGACTCCATCAGGAAGATCATTTGCGAATGAACGCGAGCCCCACAGCCCCTCTTCTTCAGAGGACCATAAACAGAAGACCATTGTTCGGCGTGCATCGAATTCTGCAAGGACACTTGCAGTTGTCAAGACCATGCTTGAACCTGCTG
>CAXDRT010000131.1:0-5359 GCA_963991835.1 uncultured euryarchaeote | reverse complement strand
TCTTGATTCTCAACGGCTTGAACAGCAGAGCCGCTGCTTGGATTTTCAAGCCAGGTTATCCAAGACTCATCTGCTTGTCGAATTGGCCAATCGACTCTACCAGCATCGCCGATGAAGAAAACAATGGCATCGTTTCTTGGAGGAAGGAGAATGTTCATGGCCACCTGTTCACCTGATTCCATGTTCAGTACGGTTCCATTCTGAGCTCTCATTGATCCTGGATCCTGAATAAAGTAAGGAATGAATACGGCCAGATCATTGCTTGCGTCGAGTGTTATGGTCTGCCACATTCCAGCCTCGAGAGATGCTGCTTCAACAACGGTCAATGATGATGCATCAAAGGATTCCTCTTCATTTTCGCCAAAGCATCCAGATAAAGGGGCGAGAAGCATCAGGGAAACCAACAGCATGGCTTGCATCGGCATACGCATGTTCACGGCCAAAGGCTTGACGTGTTTGAATTCAACGGTAAAACGAGTAATCGTATTCTTCACCAAGAGTTAAATGACGAAGGGAAGCCGAATGTTCATGGCTACTGTCCGTACGGACCAGAAGCAACGTGCCTTGATGCGCGCTGTTCCAGAGTCCTTTTCCAAAGCCCTTGCCAAGTATTTTGGCTCGGGCCCTACAGATATTGCCCTTGCTAAAAAGCAACATGCGGCTTATGCTCAGGCTTTGCTTGACTGTGGCTTAGAGGTTACAATTTTACCTGCTGATGAAAATCATCCGGATTGTATTTTCGTCGAAGATCAAGCCATAATTGTTGATGGTCACGTCCTCTTGCCACTCCCTGGGCACCCATCAAGAGTTGCAGAACAGCCACCAATTGCGGATTTCCTTTCTCGACAACTCAACGGCTTCCAAGTTTGTGGTATGTTTGGTGATGCTCGAATGGATGGAGGAGATATTCTTCGATTAGGCAATATCTTCTTCGTAGCACGTTCCGAACGAACCAATGATGCTGGAATTGAGACATTAAGGAACCTACTGACACACCTTGGACATGAACTACGAATCATCGACATTCCTACTGAAAAAGCACTCCACCTCACCTCAATCTCTTCTACTCCAACCGATCAAGTGATTCTCACCGCAGAAGGTTTCCTTACTGCAGATGATTTTGGTGAACTTCCTGAAGGAAGTCATCTCATCTTCGTTCCTGAAGAAGAGGTCTATGGCTGTAATACAATTGGGCTGGAAAACGGTAAGGTGCTCATAGCAAGTGGCTATCCAACTGTACTGAAAACCGTACAGGAATTGGGGCTTGAACCCATCGTTCTTGACATGAGTCAAATCAGAGAAGCCGATGGTTCTATCACGTGCTGCACACTCTTCTTCTGATGAAACCATGAGTGTGTTGATATACGCGAGTGTAGCCGTTTAGATTACTGCAGGGGTCGCCCAGCTTGGTCAAAGGCGCTGGGATGAGGTCCCAGTCCGTATCGGTTCGCAGGTTCGAATCCTGCCCTCTGCACCATTTTCACCAACAAACTTGACATTCCGTCGTGTATAGGAGGCTTTGATAGCCATGTCTGAAGGACCCGAAGTTGACGAAATCCGGGACACTGTAGTTACACAGATTGTTGAGGGGGGGTATGTCACTGCTGTACCTATAATCATCCTCTCACTGTATCTTTTCGTACAGGGTTATCGAAGATTAGTAATCATCACTGCAATCGCTGGGTGTGCTATTGGTTATCTCTCAGCAAGCACACTCCATCCATACATGCTCGACCTTGGGCTTAATCTCACACTTGATCGATTCCAGTTGTTTTCTGCGATGGCTTTTGCTTTGATTGCAGTAATGATCACCTCGATTTCAATTCGCTTCCTAGCAACTGGTTTTGTGTTTATCATTATCTCAAATGGAATTCAGATGCTCAAGAATTATGGCATCAATCCAGAGAAGGGCGAATTACTACCAGGAATTACTGCTATTATCGCATTTTTCGTAGGCATGTCATTCCGACACGTTTTGCCTGCGTTCGTAGCTGCACTTCTCTCTGCCATTGGCCTGTTTGTGAGCGGATGCATCGTGTTCGACCTCCCTCTTTCATACCTTGACCTTAGTCAATCAAATGCACCTCTTGCCTGCATCCCTGTTGCTCTAATTAGCCTCTTTGTTCAGCGATGGCACAAAAAGAAACATAGTCCAGATGATGGAGAAACTACCGTTCGTGAACAGCAACAGGCTGTTCGAAGAGCCAGGTATCACCCCGAGCTAGAAGTGGATACTCAGTGGGCTCGTGGTGGATTAAGAAAGTAAACGTAGGGTACTATTCTTTGTAGTATCATTCAAAACATGGGACGATCATTATGTCTGAAGAATTGGGTTTCACATTCGATTACAGCAAATTGACTAAGGAACAACTCAAACAATTGTGTAAACAAAATGGATTAAAGACAAGCGGAAATAAAGCCGATTTACTTGCGAGATTGAATGAAAAAGACGATGATCCTGTAGAGAAAGTACAGGAAAAAATCCGTGTAAAATGCCCCTCATGCTCACAATCTCTGTTTGTTCCTTCGGGACATAATGAAAAACTGAAATGCCCAACTTGCTCAGATATTTTCGATCCACGTGTTTCGTCTTTTGTAAAGACACATGGCGTGAAAATTAACGTTCAATCCGATAGTGAAAAAAAGGGGTTATTATTGAGCATCATTGCAGGATTATATTTCTCTTCTTTGTTATTTGGTAAATTTCTACTTGAGGTGGCGTATGGGACAGGCGACGGAGGTTGTTTCTGCTGTATGCTTGGATTATTTTGGTCTCTCCCTCTTATTGGCTTTAGCGCTGCACTAGGAGACCAAGGGAGTTACAGAACGCCTATGCTGATTTTATTTGGAATCCTTTTATTCATCCATACGTTTGGACTCCTTGGATTCGTTGTTCTACTAAGCCAATTTGCAGGAAGTGGATTTTGATAGATTATTCAATAAAAACTGAAATCTCATCCAACTCTTTCCGATCAATATCCGGAACCATGGCCTTCTCACTTGGATAACCAACTGGAAGGACTAACATGGCATGTTCATGTTCGGGACGTTCGAGGATATCTCTCAAGAACCCCATCGGAGAAGGCGTGTGTGTGAGTGTAACAAGACCCATGTCGTGTATCGCATGAATCAATAATCCTGCTGCTATTCCGCAACTTTCTGTGCTGTAATAGGTCGGCCCCCATTCACCATTTTGGCGGAGACGTTTCGATTGTCTAAACAATACAATGACCCATGGAGCATCGGTAAGATGTTCTTTAATCGCATCAGTACCTAGCGGATCAAGAACTTCTTTCCAAGCATCAGGCATGCGTTGAGAATAGGTCTTTCTCTCCTCTTCTTCAGCAGCATTTCGTATCTTTTCCTTGAGAGATTGAGAAGAGATGGCGACGAATGTCCATGGTTGTAAATGCGCCCCACTTGGAGCTGTTCCAGCACACATAATTGCATGCTCGATCAATTCTTTCGGCACATCTCTTGGTGAGAAATGGCGCGTTGTGCGTCTTTTCTGCATAAGTTGAAGCATTTGTTCGGAACGTAACTTCATTTCCTGAAGCGGACGTTCGTTCCATTCAAGATTGATGAATCCCTGCTCGGTCATGGACTTTGCAAAGCGTGAATGGTTATGGTATTGTATCTCAACCGTTTTGTTCACTGATTTGAAAATGCATCAGGTTTGAACACCCAACGCCACTTGTCTTCGATATCATAATATGACTTTACTGATGGATGAGTGGACACTTTTTTGTGGTATTCCAAGAGAAGAGGATAGGCTTGAATCATGCCTTCATCAATTCCATCAAATTGTCCCGAGAACATCATGAACGTGTTCAGAAATGCCTTCACGTCTGCAAGCGACATACCTTCAGTCCCAGCAATCCATCCGGTCGAAGAGTTCTCAAAGAGTGTTTCAAGATCCTTAAGTCCTGCATCCATTTTCGCCCCAGGTTCAAACAGAGCCTTTCTTGCTGCGCATCTTTCTTCAAGGTCATCGATGTAAAAAGTAGGAGTGAAATGTGCCCTCCACCCATCAATAACATCGATGATTTCGTTGATTTTTCCTTGTGTGTACAAATCATCTGAATCCAGTCCTGCTAACGAAGCTGCATACCGCATCATGGCTCCAGATTCTGCAATGGTTCCTTGGGATGTTTTGAGGACAGGGAGGAAGCCCCATGGCAATTCTCCTGCCTCTTTCAGTTCTTGATATCCATCCCAGTCAACAATAGTATTCTTCCATGGCTTACCTGACAGTTCAAGGCAAAGACGGGTTGGTTCGGCATATCCTGGTGCTTCAAAATAAATGACTTCATGCATAACCTAGGCTTCAGCACGCAGTTCATCAAACTTCGTCATCTTCAGTATACCTATTTCGGACTCGAAGCCACCCCTCACTGAAGAACATTAATGCGTATAGAGATGCAAACCAAAGATGGACATGAGATGAGACTTCCAACCAGTTTGCTGCTTCGTCTAGCGGATTAGCAAAGGCGATAAGGAGGGAAAACCAAACAACTGTACAACCATGTAGCATCCACCTAAAAACGCCAAGGATTTGTTTTGAATTTGCTCTCATTTCAGACATTTGTGAATCGGTTAAAATTGCCGTTATTCCAACGACCTTGTCAAGAGCGCTTCCTCCATTCCAGCGAATCTTACCAAGTCGGAATCTGTTGATAATATCGATGAGCGTGAACAATGTGACCCATACCACCACCACTTCAAGGAGAGGATCCAGGCCCATTAGATTCAGACTGCCCCATGTTGACCAACTGAATATTGTCCAAATCCAAGCGACGAGGAAGAGTTGAGCAAATCGGGCAAATTTTGAGAGTTTCCGTAAGAGAACAAGATCGTGTGAGAGAACCAATTCAAGTGTAATGAATAAGGCTACAGTGAGGGTGATTATTCCGCTAAACGCAAGGCCAGTCCACCCAATATCACCTGTTCTCCACGCTTCAAGCAAGGCTACAAATGCCCAACAGAGTGCAATAACCGATGCCCCATTCACGGCTGCTTGCATTGTATAGAGTGGATCTTTTCCATCCTTCAAAACGGATAAGCCACCCATTAAACGGACTTCAAATCCAGATTCATCTACCATTCCCTTCCCAGCAGCAGTCATCCCACCAATGGCCTTTATTCTCGCTGTTTCAACAAGGCTCTCAGCTTCAGTATCTTCTTGATTAGAAGACCAATTGGACCCTCTACTTGCTGCATGTGCTGCTCCAGAACCACGTCCTTTTCTTCCAGCCGAGCGGGCTTTCGCCCATGCTCGAATTTCAGGAGAAATGAGATCTTCGACTTGGTCTTCGTTTAGGGGAGAGCCGTGATCTGTATACAGCCAACGACATTGAAT
>CAXDRT010000130.1:0-5471 GCA_963991835.1 uncultured euryarchaeote | reverse complement strand
CATGAGGCCAGTTGCTAAGCCTGCTTCTGCTCCTGCTACATGCATCCTCCAACCGAGGTTAGAACGCTTGAAGAACCACATAGCTGAGCCGACAAAAAGGAATCCAAAAGCAATGAACGCTGCCCATGCTGCTGGTACATGCCAATAGAAAATCCGTTGAGCATCAGGTGATTCAAAAGCATTGATGGAAACACTTGGGGCTTTGAGTAGAGCAAGGCCCAAGGTCAATCCAATACCTAAAAATCCAAGAAGAAGAATTCCTTCAGTCCCCCTCTTGCTCATGGTTCTTCCAACCATTGACTCTCCTTGAAACATTGCATCTCAGATGAGATTAGAATCAGTAATCCATTGCACGAGAAGTGCAAATGGAAGAATGAGAATTGGCGTCAAAATTCGCGTAAAAGCGGCTCTTGGCCGGGCTAAACGTGCCGATGTGAGGTCAAACATGCGGACTAGAAACATCGTTGACGCTGTTAGGAAACTCCCGATGAGTGGTAGTTCCCATGCTATTGTCAAATCCATTGCGAGTATGGTGAGTAGAGTAAGTGCAAATCCGAGCACAGCTCCGTGAATGTAGGATGAGGGCATGCCTTGCCTGTGTGCTCTCCACCAAACTAAGGATCGATGTTCATGCAGCAATTGAATCATGCTATCGCCAACCAGTCCTGCTGCAAAAGCAGAACTCAGAATCAGTCCAGAACGTTGAATCGTTCCTGTATCGAGTTTGGTGGGATCGACAAGTGCTAGGAGTATTCCTAATGTCAAAAATCCAGCGACACCATTGTAGGCCAGAGTTGACATTGTGCGGTTATTGGCTACAATGCCAGTTCGAAGTGCAATCAATTTTTTTGATGGCATCAAACGATTGTTCTCTCGAGGGATCGTAGGAGAGGAGCCTTGGCCAATCTCAACCAAACCATCGTTATTGTATTGATGAGTTGCGCATTCTTCGAATTCTTTGTTGTGGCTGGCAATAAGAAGAGCATGTCCTTTTTCTCTCAGATAATGGATGTCTTCAATTAGACACGTTCGAGAGGCTTGGTCCAATCCAGAGCCTGGTTCATCTAAGAAAATAAGACGTGGCTGAGATGATGTAAATCCAGCAATAAGCCCTGAAAGCGTTGCAACCTTTCTGCGTTGCCCTCCTGACAATTGTGCAATCAAGTCATGTTTTCTATGCTTGAGATTATACCGTTCGAGCATCATATCCATTTCAATTCTTGATCCAGCTAAATCCATTGCCGTAAGGAGGTGTTCTTCGATGCGTTGGTTACCCATGCATCCATCAGCTTGTAGGGTTAGGCCAAACGGATATTGGGGTTTACTTGCTTTACCTGATGTATCGATCAACAGTTCTCCGTGATGATGTACTGAACCTGATTCGAGCGGGATGAGACCTGTTGCTGTTTCGATAATGGTTGACTTTCCTTCTCCATTTGTTCCATTGAATAAAATCACTTGACCGCTAGAAACATGAAGGTTTAATTTCGATAAAACTGTTCTCATTCCTCTACGAACAGTTACGTTGTTCATGCTAAGCAACGCATCCGTCATGGTTTGTCCAAGCATCGCCTATGAATGAATGCTGCGACAGGACAACAGCCATTAGAAACAAACTGTTGGACGTTCTATGGGGCTCCTGTTGCTGGAAACATTCGGCCCTCTTGAATGGATATTGTTGACCGTTTGGATACTTGCTATATCTGCTCCAATCATCTATTCTCTAAGAAATAAAACCCCAGTTGCGTTAGGAATTTCTGTCGCCTTACTGCTTGGTTATATCGTTCAGTACTCCTGGGTTGTAATGCGTAACTACCAAATCGACGTCAATTTCGTATGGGCTGATTTCATGCTTATTCCAACTCGAATTGATTCACCTACTTGGCTACATACACTCGCTAGTGCTGGCTTTTTGCATAGTCAAAGTGATGTTACGCATGTCCTTGGTAACGTTTTGGTGATTGCTCTTGTTGGAATTCCACTTGAACAACGGCTTGGAACGAACCGCTTCATTGCTGTTTACATCCTTGGATTATTGGGTGGTTCAATCGCATGGGTCTTGTTCAATATTGACTCTTCTACACCGTCTTGGGGGGCTTCAGGTGCAGCCTTTGGCTTGCTCGGAGCATATCTTTCTGGATGGCCGAGAGATGAAATCCCATTCCCACTTATTCTGATACGTCCATGGCCTGTGACGATCATTGCTCTCTTCTACTTCGGATTTGAACTCGTTCGTGCATTCTCGGCCGTTGGGCTCGGTACGTACTCGACAGTTGCTCACATGGCTCACATTGGAGGATTCGTATTGGCTTACGCTGCTGTACCATTTATTGCCAAGGGAGGACCATATCCTCTTGGTGTCGTCGATGGAGGGCCGAAAGGATTTGGTAATGCTCGTGCCAGGCTCGACCGGATAAAAGCCAACATGGTGGATCTTTCAACAATAGATGACCCGTGGACTGAACTCGGGTTTGATTTACCCAAGAAATTGAAAGAACCATTTCGAAAACTTAGAGAGGCATCAGATGAAGCAGAAACACGACTTGCTTGGATGGAGCACATCGCAGATGCAGGAAGTTGTCCAGTATGTTCTTCTCAACTCGGAATGGTCGAGCGAAAAGATGGCCCTCAATTGCAGTGTTCCAAACAACCATCACATCTTTCATGGCCTCAAAATTAACCAAGAAATAACGCAATAGATTGAACGTTACAACGATAGCATCAAAATAGGCGAGGTGTTGGTCTATGTTGGCCATTATGTCGAATCTCCGATATCAACAGTCTCGAACACCAGCTTTTTTTCTGGTATTTCTTCTGCTATTGGTTCCATGTACAGCGTTTGTAAGTTCTGAGGAAACCGTAGAACCTCCTATTGAAGTGACGCATGTGCCTGCAATTCTTGTCGATGGCTTACCTCCACTCATGTGTGGCGATGACATTTGCGAGCGTCCTCTTCGAGAATATGACCGAGATGGGCGTGCTGCAGCACAAGAATACGGATGGTGGGATTCTTACGGACCAGATTTAGATTGGAATGGAATGGATGATCGCTTACAACGTGTTCTTGATGGAATGGATTCGATATCTCCTACTGCAATCATTGGACCTGATGGAAAAAAGACAGTAGCAATCGTTGTTGATTATGCATGGCATCCAACAGATGCCGAAATCATTCAACTCAAGAATGTGCTAAACCAACATGGATGGATTGGTGAAGAACAAGGGGCTTGGTTTTCAGAACTACGTAGCATTGATTCTCTCGTGGTTGACAAGGTTCCAGTATCTGCTTTAATGGATATTTATTTCCTTGATGGAGTTGTTGTTATTGAAATGCAAAATGTCATGGCCCCTACAAATGATATTGCAGCTCGTGCCTCCAAGGCAAGAGATTCAGAGTTCTATGGAAATTATATTTCTGAACAAGAGTTGACTGGAGCAGGGGTTGTCATCGCAGTTCTTGATACGGGCGTGGACAATGAACACCGTTCTTTGAACGATTTCGATGATCAAAACGACGATCCAGATCCAGATCCTAATTCCTATAGCGATCAAAAATGGTTTGGAGGATTTGATGCTACAAGCCCAAATCCAAACCAAGACGGTTCAGTTGATCCTGATGATGGCAATGGCCATGGTACTCACGTCGCAGGATCTGCTCTCGGAACTGGAAGTTCGACAGCTGTGCACAGAGGTACCGCACCTGGTGCAGGGCTTGTTGATATCAAGGTTCTATCAGATGGCGGTGGGACGAACTCACAAGCAAGTTTGGCTGGTCTTCAATGGATGATTGATAACCAAGATACAGACTGGGGTATCGATAATGACTATCGAGGAATTCAAATTGGTTCTATGTCATTTGGTTCAATAAGTTCCCCTCTAAATACAGGGGATCAAGGAGATAACGGTTCTGGAGCAGAAGCGAATTTGGTTAATACGGCAACTGAAAACGGTATCATTTGTGTGGTTGCTATAGGTAACGACGGAAGTAATCGTGTTCCTTCTCCGGCAAGTGCAGATGGGGCTATTACCGTTGGTTCTGTTACTGACAAAAACACAGTCGATCGTGAAGATGATGAGTGGGATGATTATTCAAATTGGGGGCCTCGACTTTCCGATCAGGACGATGATGATTGGGACGAACTCAAGCCTGACATAACCTCTTATGGGACAAATATCTTTTCAGCTACAGCAGCAACAGCGCCTCTAATTCCAGGACAAGTTGCAAGTGCAGACAACGATTATGACGAAAAAACAGGAACGAGTATGGCAACTCCAATCGCATCCGGTGTTATCGCTCTAATGCTAGAGGCAGATTCTTCTCTCTCCCCTCAAGATGTTAAGGACAATTTAAGGAATTCATCAGAACTACGTGGTAATCCATCTGAACCAAGTGTTAGTGATCGATGGAATGAAAAGTATGGATTTGGAATTATTGATGCAAGTTGCGCAATATCTTTGATCATGGAAATTGTTTGTGGGACAGATACTGTTATCAGGGCTCCTACAAGCGATGTTAACGTAAGTTTTCCTGTAAACGGAACGTGGCTCCTTAGTGGCGATACTACACGGATTTCTGGAAGTGTTAATACAACCGAAGTCGATTATTCCAAGGTTGAAATATATCTCGAAGGAAGATATGCTCCAAATTGGCAAGGCGTCCCGAAGATGATTTTGAATTGGACAGAAGCGAGTGGGCCTGTTGATAATTGGTTCCTTGACGTGTTGATTGAGGATTCGTGGGTTGAATATACTGATATTACCTACTATGACTTCATTCGAGTGTACGCTCGGGCTACAGGCGACGAAGGAAATGAGTCAAATCCTTCAATCCGTGACATAAAAGTTTCTAGGATGGGTGTTTCAATTGAAACTCCCACGTTAAGAGAGGTGCTTGAAGGATCAGTGCAAGTTACTGGCGAGGTTGAAGGTGTCGAGCATGATCGAATCGAATATCGAGTTGATGGAGGGGAATGGAAATTCGGTACTACTTTGAATGGGAAGAATGGTAATGGCCAAGATGGTCTGGATGATTGGGAGTTCACATGGGACACCACTGAAATCGAAGATGGTTCGAGAGACTTTTCAATTCGCATGGTCAACAAATCGGGTTTGTCATCTCCTGTAGCAACAAGGGCGTTTAACATCGATAATATCGCTCCAGCGCCAGCATTAAGATTCAATGGTGAGGTTGAAATCTTCGATCAACAATTACCTGCTGAAACAGTTTATTCAGGAAGTTTACTCGAACTGAAATTTAAGGTATTTAATGGCGGTGACAAAGATGCGAATGACATCTTTGTTCGGCTCAATGCACCAGGCGAAATTTCTGAAATTTATCCCTCACAGGGTCTCATCCCCTTGCTCAAAAAAGGGCAATCAGTAGAAGTTACTCTCTGGTGGTTAGCAACTGTTGCAGGCGCTCACAACGTCTCGATTGAATTGGATCCTAATAACGTCCAAGGAGACCTCGA
>CAXDRT010000129.1:0-5546 GCA_963991835.1 uncultured euryarchaeote | reverse complement strand
TTAATGATACGGCGACCACCGAGATCTACACAAGGAGTATCGTCGGCAGCGTCAGATGTGTATAAGAGACAGTTTGAAAATCACTCTTCATTAAAATTTGAATCGTTAATTGCAATGTATGAAGGCAACTGCAAGACACGTTCGAAGGTTCTAGAGAGAACAATCTCGTCAAGGCGCTCACGAGTTCTGGCGAACGCCGTGATTGGAATTTTGATTTCTGCGCCGATCCCATATTGCTTTTGAGCGTGGAGTCGTGTTCGAACTGTGAACCCTTTGTATGTGCGCTTTACTTTGACCATGTCGACAATGACGCCAACTTCTCTGCCTTGGTTGTCAAGAACAGCTCGGTCAAGCATTTCATCCGGTGCGTAGAGTTTCTCGTCAACACGGATGGTGTTTCTCCATCTTCGTTGTAGTTCGCGCATAGATTTTGACAATTTTACGGTGCCATCGTTTTGTATGCTGTGCACTAATTCCTTTGGTAAAGGTGCTAGTTCTGCAGGCTTACGCATGTATTCGTCTGCGACATCTGTCTCAACTTGGATCCGCATCGACTGGACGCGTGCCTCGTTAGGATGGTGTCGTTCACCAACAATTGTTCCTACTTTTTTGTCGTTCACATATACATCCCGGTGTACTAATTCCTGGATGTTGTATTCTTTATCTGCCATATTTTCCCATCTCCTCGGGACTTGCCCGGTTATCCTTGGTTCAACCGACCCGCCTATTATACTCTTCGACTACAATAATCAAATTTTCAATTGGAATTTTGATTTATAGAACGTTTAACCCAATTGAGAGAGCGAATTAATTTTGTTTTTTGAATGTCGTATAATTATCAAAATATACTGGGATTTCATTTTGTTAACTTTCCAATTTCAATTGGATTGGTTTTAGAAAATTACAATTCCCTGATCGGGGGCTGTTTACGCTGAAAAAACGTAAAATTGGATAAATTCCAATTGGATTATTCTACTTTAGAGTATTGAAGGTATGTTGTAGTTCTCGAGATAGAGGTCTTGAAACAGGCTACAGGGCTATGTTCAAAGGAGGTCTTTGATACCATCATACCATGGCGGATAATTATCTCACCATGCTTCAGCACCTCCGAGATACGAGTGGAGCTCAGGAAACCGTGGGACTCGATGATGAAACGATTGCCCGATTCTGCTCTTCCGATGCCCAACTTGTTCAAGCGATCAACGAAGCAAGTGAAGCGCACAAGCGTTTAGTCGAAGAGTTTGGAATGGACGTCATGAGTCTTCCAGAATCAGAACTTATACCACACCTCCAGGAAGATTACGTTAACTTCTATGCACCAGCTACAGTCAATCCGTACATCCCTATTGCAGGCCGAGGTCCTTGGCTGGTAACTTCCAGCGGAGCAGTTCTTCACGACAATGGTGGATACGGTATGCTTGGAAGCGGACACGGACCGGATTCAATCATCAAAGCAATGTCACAGAATTGGGTTATGGCCAACGTAATGACACCTTCATTCTCACAAAAGCGCCTTGGCGACCGTCTGCGCAAGGAACTTGGTCATGCGCGTGGTCACTGTCCTTTTGATCGTTTCATCTGCATGAACAGCGGTTCTGAATCCGTTACTGTGAGTCTACGTATTGCTGATGTCAATGCAAAGAGCATGACAGACCCTGGTGGTCGCCATGAAGGAAAGCCGATAAAACTCCTCGCTGTTGAACGTGCATTCCATGGTAGAACTGGCAGGCCTGCTCAAATTTCTCATTCATGTATGTCCAGTTACAAGAAGAACCTTGCAAGTTTCAGAGATATGGATAATCTCCTGCTTGTACCAGCAAATGACATCCCTGCATTACAAGCCATGTTCAAGCGTGCAGACGATGAAGGATTCTTTATCGAAATGATGGCATTAGAGCCTGTTCAAGGTGAAGGAAGTCCAGGGCGATGTGTTGACAGAGCATTCTACGATGAGGCTCGGCGACTTACAAACGAACATGGATCTATGCTCATGGTCGATTCAGTTCAAGCAGGTTTGAGAGGGCAAGGATGTCTTTCTGTTGTTGACTATCAAGGGTTTGAAGATGCTGAAGCACCTGATCTCGAAGCATGGTCGAAAGCACTCAATGCTGGACAATTCCCATTGTCTGTACTTGGAATGAACAAGCGTGCAAGTGAACTGTATGTTGTTGGAATCTATGGTAACACCATGACAACCAATCCACGTGCACTCGAAACTGCTGTTGCAGTTCTCGACCACATTACTCCAGAACTCCGCACCAATATCCGTGATCGAGGTGCAGAAATGGTTGAAAAACTCAAAGCATTGCAAAAGCAGTACCCAAATGAAATCCTTGAAGTTCAAGGAACAGGGTTATTGGTCTGTGCAGAACTTGACCCAGAGCGTCTTCAAGTCGTTGGATTCGATATGGTTGAAGTCTGGTGTCGAAAGCATGGACTTGGTGTTATTCATGGCGGTGTCAATGCTCTGCGATACACGCCAAATTTCAACATCACCTCTGAGGAAGTCGATCTGGTTGTCGACCTTACACGACAAGCAATCGAAGCATTCCTTTGAGTGAGAATAATGCGACGAATACAGATTCAACATCTGGAAGGTTCTGTTGCTCAATCGTTTGTTGAACGTCTACTCATGTTCGAGTCCACAGTTTGCATCGATGCATCTTATGTTGAATCCTACTCAGAAAGATATGCAGCGATTCTTTCAACAGGCCTCTCTTCTATCGAAGCATCAACTGATGCAGATGTTTGTTTCACATTCTTCAGTCAAGAGAACATCATCACTGTTGACTCTGAAGATTCTTGTTCGCACATACGACTGCATGACGTTCTTCCAACGGGTCCAAACAAGGGCCTGAATCATCCTTTTCTTGAACAATTATGGAGTCAAAAAGAATCCTTGCATCAAGCAACAGGCGTGCATTATTGGGTTTCAGAATCGGATGTCGTCGAGGCATTGGTTCGTATAGCATTGCATTCTCCGAACCTACCAGAAACAGTGGATATTGCAGGGCGAAGAGGATGGTCTGCTGAGCAAACTATCGACGAATTCTCGATGCTTTGGCAACGAACACAAGCAGGCTCGAAGGGAACATTCACAGCTTCTCTTCTCGACCAACCGCCTTCTCCGAAGATCAGTGTCGTTCCGATTCAGGATGTTGTGGAATATGAACGACCTCCACTTGGAGCACTGCATGATGTATTGATGCAATGCGATGAACAAGGATGGCAACCTACCAGTCCATTGAGAACTGGCCTCATGCTGTACTTAGCTGGTCGAATCAGCGATTGAATATGTCGCTTCCAAGAAGTGGAAGCAAAACACTTGCATCGCCTTCAACACACATATGAGGGGCTTCTGGACGCATTTTACCCCAACTTATCGCTTCACGAAGTCGAGCACCAGAAAGGCTTCCATCATGTTCAGGAGCAGTTGTGATGTAAACTGCTGAGTCGAGACCTCCTCGGTATTGATTCCACCAAATGACGTGATGCTTTGATATGCCTCCACCAACCATGAGCGCATTGGATGTTTCAACATCCCATGTAAGGTCGGACATGACTTGCTCGTCTGCAAGTGTGTCGATATGGAAATCACGATGACGTTGACGGAACATGAACAATTGTGCACCAATTGATCCATCTGTAATACCAGGGATACAGACTGGAATTTGATTCTTCCAAGCCCAATAGATGAGGGAGTTTGGTGTTCCTATACGCTTTCCAAGTTCCCATACAAGGTGAATAGATCCGAAGCCAATCCATGCATCAGCGCCAGTCTTACCAGTTTCCTTTAGTCGATCTTGATAGATTTCTTCAAGTGCTGGCATGACAACTGCTTCGATGATTTCCCCATAAGATGAATTTGGAACAATGACGTTACCTAAACGCATTAGTGAATGCTCCCCTAATTCAATATCATCGAGTTCAAAGGCACCATGATAGTAGTCCTTGTAGGAACGAGCAATATCGTGATCAAGGGTACCGCATGTCGTTGAAAGGACATTGAACATCTTGGTTTTGACAGCCTCAATAAAGAATGAACGAGTACCTGTTGCACAAAGACATGCAGGGAATGAAAGCCAATTGGTAACTTTGCTTGCATCACCATCAACGGCATCGGATTGTTTCCTCATAGCCAGAAGAATATCACGTGCAGTAGCCAGTTTTGTTGCAGTAAAACCACCTGCTAGTGCCATCTGATCGATAAGAGACGTTGTCTGTGTTGCTTTTGAGAAATCGTAATCCTGAACGGGGATATCGAATTCGTCTGGGTCAATCGCCATACCTTGTCGCCTGCGTTTCCCTTCATCAACCTTTCATGATGAGCGGAGAGGTAATGAGATCTCCAAACGCTCGAGTAAACGTTCAACAGAGCGTAAGGTGCCATGGACTGAGGGATGGATGGTATGGTCGCCGATGTAATAGACGCCATCATGAACTAATTCCATACGTTCCCTGCCCTTTGCAGTAACCGAGCCCGATGGGAGTGCGTAATCGACGTGAGTTGTACCTATGAGTTTCCATGAAGATGCATCTTGGCCGAACCACTGTACAAGTTCTTCATGAATGCTTTTTTGAACAGACTTTTTCGTATGTTCAGAAGCAATTTCGCCAACCACTGTTGCTACAACGAGGTGCTTACTGGAAGGATGCAATAATGTTGGTACGTGGACATGGAGGATGTTCTGCCCCTCCTGTTCATATTCTCGATTGAGCAACAATCGTGGTTTTTCAAGGGGTGATTGTTCTGCCTCAAAGACGAACGTAGCAGTCTGTTTACGCAGGATTTGTTGAGGATTTTCGAGCCAGGTGTTCGCAATATGTTGCGGTACAGCTACAATCACAAGATCAGCCTCTATCGTTTCTCCATTGTCAAGTACAACTTCTGATGAGGAGACTGAACGAACGTTCGTATTGTAGCGGATTGTGTTTTCTTTTAGGTGAGATGCAAGTTGTTGAGGAACTGCTTGAATTCCATCTTTTGGCATTGTCATACTTCCATGCGACATAGCAGCCCAGGTGAAGGAAGCAAAGGACGAGCGTTCTCTACGTTCATTATCAAGGGTAATTCCAGTAAAGAGTGGATGCAGGAAGGTGTCTCTAAATGATGGGCTGAAGCGCATGGATTCGAACCCCTTGTCGATTGTTAGAGTGGGGTGGTCCATTGCATATTCAAGATCCTTCTTTTTGGATTTTAATCGCCATCGAAGCATTCGAAGAGCATTCCACGGTCCTGCCGTAAGCAGAGAGGGGAGCATTAACAGAGGTGCTCTTAGAGGGTCGCCAAGGGTCTGTAAACGACCGTTTGAAGGGGTGATGAGACTTGTTGCAGGGTCCATTGGTTTGAGTTCTAATCGATCAATATCAAGCCATCTCTGAAGTGAGGGATAGGCTGTATGCAAGACATGAAACCCCTCATCGACGTTGTGCTTACCGATTGTTGTTGTTTTCATCCGACCGCCGATACGATCCGAGGATTCGAGAAGCACACATTCGTGTCCGTGTTGCTGAAGAGACCACGTCGCTGCAATTCCAGCAAGACC
>CAXDRT010000128.1:0-5553 GCA_963991835.1 uncultured euryarchaeote | reverse complement strand
CCTTTGTTGGCGGTGGATTCGGTGGGAAATCAGATCCATTCCCACACGAAATGTGTGCTGCAATTCTTGCACGTAAGGCAGGACGTCCGGTTCGCATCAATTTCAGTAGAGAGGAAGTCTATTGGATTAATCGAGGCCGCCATCCAAGCCATATTGAAGTCAAGATGACTGCTGATGAAGACGCAAGAATTTCTGGTTTCGATATCGATGCTCTGATCGACGGAGGAGGCTTTGCATCGTTCGGACACGTCACATCATACTACAACGGCGTTCTCGCAACGGCTCCGTACGAACTTGGGTCCTTCCATTACACGGGTGCTCGAGTCTGGACCAACAAACCTGCCAGTGGTGCAATGCGTGGGCATGGTGCTGTTAACACACGATGTGCTGTTGAAGTTGGACTTGATGAAATGGCTGAGCAACTTGAAGTTGACCCAATCGATTTGAGACTTGCAAACCTTCTACCACCTCATAGCCGAACAATTTCTGGTTTCCGAATCACATCGAATGGGATGCGAGAGGGGCTTGAACGAGTCCGAGAAGGCTCGAATTGGGATCAGAAATTTAGACAAATGCCACTTGGAAAAGGGATAGGAATTGGTTGTGGTTTCTTTATCTCTGGATCTGGTCTTCCAATCCATTGGGATCCAAACCGATTCCCTCACGCGACGGTTCACATGCAAATTGACATGGATGGCGGCGTGACTGTCCATACGGGTGCTGCAGATATTGGACAAGGTTCCACGACCGCTGTTGCTCAAGTTGTTTCAGAGGTCTTAGCGTTACCAATCGAGATGATTCACGTCCGTTCCCATGAGAGTGATACAAGCCCTGTTGATTTGGGATCTTATTCCAGCAGAGTCACATTCATGAATGCAAATGCGGCCATACGGGCAGCGTTGGATATCCGAGAGAAGTTGCTTAATGCAGCATGGGAAATGCTTGGATATCACCCAGATGTCTTGGTACTTAATGATCGAAGAATCTACTACAAACATGACCCCGCTGTCGGTGTTTCATATCTCGAAGCTCTTCACAAAGCGCAAGAAGACAAGGGTTCATTGATTGCAAGTGGAGCATACCGTTCGCCCCCGATGGGTGGCGTCCACAAAGGTGCAGCTGCAGGCTTAGCACCTGCTTATTCATTCTCTGCTTACGTTGCTGAAGTTGACGTAGATGTCGAAACTGGCCGTATTTCCTGTACCGATGTATGGGCCGCTCACGATTGCGGCAAGGCCCTCAACCCTCTTGCAGTCGAAGGGCAAATTATTGGCTCATGTCACATGGGATTAGGTCAAGTATTGTCTGAAAAGATGGTCTATGGGCGAACTGGGCACCTTCAAAATCCTAATCTTTTGGAGTACAAGATCCCCTCTGTTCACGAAATGCCCAATGTAACTCCGATTATTGTTGAGTCATCAGATCCAGAAGGGCCATTCGGTGCAAAAGAAGCGGGAGAAGGGCCCCTTTTACCCATTCTTCCAGCTGTTGTGAACGCAGTCTATGACGCAATAGGAGTTCGAATCAGAGAACTTCCTCTCACACCAGATGTTGTTTGGAAGGCAATTTCTGCTAAGACCAGATCAATGGATGGCATTGAGCCAACCGATTTACCAGCGCCACGATTGAACCATAGTCCTCTTCAAGCGACATTAGTTGAGCGTGGAAACGAACACAAGATACGTGACAAAAAGCGACAAAGAAGCGAGGACACTTCGGCTTATGTCAATGGAGTATTGTTTGGCTTCGATCCTGAACGACCTATGGAAGATCAAGTCGAAGGCTGGAAGACTGCGGTTGAACCAGTTCCTGAACAACTCGCTGAACTTGGATTGGCAGGAAAAGCTTGGCTCAAACAAGAGCAACGCCATATGGGGGGTGAGCAATGATGCTTATGCCACCGTTTGAACTGCATCATCCTACATCTGCAGAAGAAGCATGTCAGTTGGCATCTTCGTTTATGGAACTCGGAGAATCCTTTGATTGGGTCGCTGGCGGAACTGACTTACTTCCAAATTACAAATGGCATATAAATGTAAAAAAGCACGTCATATCTCTTGCTAAGATTTCGGGTACAGATACCATTTCAATGACAGAAATCGGGGCTATGGCTCGCCTTGGGGCGATTACAGAATCAACCGATGTCCACCCCCTTCTTGCTCAAGCAGCTGCTAAAGTCGCCTCATCATTAATCCGTAACAACGCCACACTAGGAGGAAATCTATGTGTTGATACACGCTGTTTCTGGTTTAATCAAAGTGAAGATTGGCGTCGTTCAATCGATTGGTGTCACAAAGAGGATTGCGGGACTGGATCTGATTGCAGAGTTATTCCAAATCAAAACACTCTTTGTGTTGCCACGTACCAAGGAGATCTTGCTCCGTCGCTGATGGTTCTCGAAGGAGTCCTTCACCTCATTGGACCTCATGGTTCACGAGAAGTACCTGCTGAGGACTTTTTCCAACTCGATGGAATTACTCGAAATGTACTTCAAGAAGGTGAATTTATTCTAAAGGTAACCTTCCCAGAAAATGTATCTTCAAGAGTTGGTTCTTATCACAAACTACGTGTCCGTGAATCATGGGATTTTCCTGAAGCAGGAGTTTCTGCTGCATGGATACCAGGCGATTATTCGACCCTTCGAATCGCCTCTACTGCTCTTGAATCAATACCTCGCCTTCATTCCGAGCAAGTGGCAGAATTTTCGGGCGAATTCTCAACAAATCAAGTCACTGCTTTGTCAGAAGCGGTAATGAAATCAATTAAGCCAGTGAACAACACTTCTCTGCCTCCAAGGTATAGGAGAGCAATGGTCAAGGTATTAGCAAAACGCTCACTAAAGAAGATAATGGAGGCAACCGAATGAGAGGGAAATGTTTCATTGTTCTTTTGTCGATCTTGATGGCTTGCATCCCTAATTCTTCGGCTCAATTCCCAGAAAATAATGAATGGGAATTTGGTTGGGAAACCGATGTAGAACCAAGTTATGTACTCATGCTCGATAGCGACAAATGGGAACTTGAAGACACTCTCTACTTCTTCGTCGAAAATCCTCGGATGAACGATTTATCTCTGACTATATCTGTTGAATTTGACTCAGAGGATGAGTTGCTGGAGACGTCATACGATGAAGATATTACAATCGCATCGGAAGAAAACAAAACATTCAGCGTTGAGTTGCTTAGTTCCAATCCTGACGACGTACGTGGATTTTCTCCAGATACATCCTTTTCAATCAAAATCACAGCCACTGAAACAGCTGGCTCTGCTGAACTATCTTCAAAGGAAATCGAGGCTGATCTAAAGATCCCACGCGCACACAAACTCGTCCCTGAGGCGACGACGCCAACATATGCTGTCTCTGCAGGAACTTGGGTTGAAGCGACTCTTCATCTCAACAATATGGGTAATTCAGTTGACGCTGCGAAGGAAATAGAAGCCGATGTGCGAAGTTGCCCACTTCTTGACATAACAGGTCTTGATTCTGCGCTTAATGTTCAGGTACAACCAACAGGTGTTAATGGACAGGAAGCTGAGTCCTTTACCTTCAGAATTGAACCTTCTTCAGCACATCCTAGCAGCACGTGTGAAGTCACGATTTCAGTCACATCTGAAGGTGATAATAACCAACGTAGCGTCGTCTTTGATATTGACATCATGGAAGAGGGCGGTTCTGGCTCAGATTCGAATTCTGGAGCCGATTCAGGTTCCTCTAGTTCAGGCTCTACTGAAGAGGACTCTTCGGCGTTACCTTCGGTGAGTTTTATGACGACTTTTATTTTGGTCGGAATCGCTGCTCTCACACGCTCTAAAACCGACTGAGTGACCCGAAAAGTGATAGTAATTAGTCCAAATTTTATACCAAATTGGACTGAACGTCAAGGCAGAATCATTATGTGTGTAACGAGGTTCCCAAGAAAGGAACATACTACGCTTGTCGTAGAAATGAGGTATAATTATGGCAGAAGCAGAGAAATCAAAGCTCTCTGTTGAAAAGAAACTATTGGCAGGTCTTGTCGTTTCTATTCTTCTCTCAACAACACTCATTGTTCTCGCTAGTTCCTCCAAGGAGACTGTGTTCTCACCCTACGTCAGAGACGCTGAAGGAGATTACCAATACCAACAACTTACCAAGATGAGAGATTCTCTTGGAGATGGTGATGGGTATGAGATCTACAACACAATGTCAACTCCAATGTTGGTCAATGATTGGCAGGACCCTCACCGAACCATGCTCATCATCACTGCGCCAGAGAAGCCATTTGATGCAGCAGAAGCAAGCGCAATCTATGATTTCGTAACCGAAAAGGGCGGAAAAGTCATCCTTGCAGCAAGTTCAACAAACGCACAACGCGTTGCAGAAGAGTTCGGGGTCCTCTACTTCGATGCTCCTGTTTCAGATTCAAAATGGTACTATGAAGTAGCCAACTCTGTCGGTGAGAGAGAGCCTCCACAAGAAACCCGTCTTTGGTCAGTTGCCTCAGTTAGCGAAGACATCGATATGATGGATGAAGCGTCGCTACGTACGCCATGCACTGAAGAATTGGTCGCAAATGCTCAAATTGACAACTGCCGAATGCCAGTTCTTTTCCATTCTCCTACTGCCATCCAAGTACTTGACTTGGAAGACGACACCAGAGAAGTCAGTGTCCTTGCGTCTGCGAGTGACCAAGCATTCGTTGCTCGTTCGGGATTCGACATTAACAATGCTGCAAACCCAAAGACTGGTAAAACCGACCTAATTGTACGAATCGATTATCCTGGTGTTGAAGCCTATGATAAGAAATCAGACAAGGACATTGGTAAGGTTGACGTTACCGGAAGCATTGTATTCGTCTCTGACCACTCCGTTCTCGCTAACCATCTTTGGGATGAAGCAGACGCAGATCTCACCGGAAAGCAACAATGTGGTTCTGACCTGTATCAAGAAAACGGCCATACCTGCTGGGATACAGACCCTGATGGTCTTATCGCAGCACAAGGTGATACGAAGTGGAATGGTAATCAACTGTACTTCCGTGCTCTCATTAGAGACATGATGGAATTCGACAATGAGGAACTTTCTACTACAATCACTCGAAACCAGGATGAATTCAATATCGTATTTGATGAAAGCCGTCACGTTTCAAGCGCTGTTACCCAGCCATTCACAGAAGCTATCGGTGCTGTTGTTTTACTCACAAGTGACACATACCTCAAGTGGTTGATTATTCTCAACCTTTTCGCACTTCTTGCAATCGCTATCATGGTTGTTCCAGAAAAAGAGAATTGGAGACACGTTTTCGATTTAACACGATTCAGAGAACGTCCTACAAAGATAGACTCTGCTCTATATCAAGTCCGAGTAAGAGAGGCTTTCCTTTCTAAAGTTCGGCAATTTAATGACCTCACGCGTGACGAATTCGTCCGCAAGACACCTGCTGAAATTATGCAGATGGTCCGTGAACCACGCCTTGTTGAACTGGTTAGTTCAGCACGATCTTATTCCAACGAAGAACTAAGGGACATTATACCCTTGATCCGTCGTTGGGGAAACTGAAGAAAATATAGGAG
>CAXDRT010000127.1:0-5559 GCA_963991835.1 uncultured euryarchaeote | reverse complement strand
AAAGAGAGGAAGAGGGTGCCTAAGCACCCTCTTCCAATCATGACATGCTGAGGACAAATCACGTAATCAAGCGTTCATTGCTTCGGTAGCCTTCTTGGCTCCCATCCATGCAACTACACCGAAACCAATCTTGTTGATGATATCAGCGACGTTGTATGCGACAGCCATAGCTTCTTGATTTCCATCAAGAATATCTGCTTGTGGGCTGAAGAGATAGCCAAGTGGATAGATGATCCATCCAACTACAATGAACCAGCGAAGTGCATCAGCACTCCATTTTAGCTCGTCCTTGATTTTGCTGTTGTCGACACCACGACCAGATGACCAAGGTGTTCCAGTTGCTACAATAATCATTGCCCAACCGACTCCACCGAGGATGAGTCCTAGGTAACCGTCAATGAGACCGGATTCGCCAGCGTATCCAAATCCAATCATGATCAGTGCACCTGTGAAACAGATACCAGTGAAACCGAGTCCAGCGAACTTGGCGTCTGTGATTGCATCTTTTCCGACAAGGCTTGGGAACTTGAGAGCCATCAATGGTACTGTAATGATCCAGTCCATGTAACGGTATTCTACAGATACTACTCCAAGGTCGGTGTATACACCTCGCATGTAGTAGTAGTGGAAAGCGGCAATTCCTACAATTAATGCAGAGATTGTCATTGTGGTACGGTATTCTGGAGCGACGTTGCTGCGCTCACTCATGAAGAAGACAAACGCTGCACCCATTGAAATATAGCCGACGAAGAAGAGGAAGAAGGTAAGCAATTGCAAAGGCTCTCCATCATACTTTGTGGCAGGGTCGACTATTTCTGCAGCTGCTGGCATTGCAACTGCAGTAAGTGTAAGCATCAAAACAGCGAATATGACGCTGTTACGACGGTTTAACTTCAGGCTTCGTAGTTTAGTATCGCTATGATTTAGCATGTTACTCAAGATGTAACAATTTTATCGAGGATATATACTTTCGTTTTTTCGTGTAAATTTTCAAGAGACGATAATTCCAGTCTGAACACGCCACAGTACAGCGTATTTACCATCCAAAGCAACAAGTTCATCGTGAGTCCCCTGTTCAATTATGGACCCATTTTCGAACACCACAATACTGTTTGCATTTCTGACCGTCGATAATCTATGAGCGACAATGATCGTTGTTCTATCCTGGCTGATCTTTGAAATACTTCTCTGTAAAGCGGCTTCCGTTTCATTATCAACAGCCGATGTCGCTTCGTCTAGTATGAGCAAAGGGGCATCTTTGAGAATGGCTCGGGCAATGGCAATACGCTGTCGCTGCCCTCCAGAGAGCCGATATCCTCCTTCCCCCACAGAGGTCTCCCAACCCTTTGGAAGTGCTTCTATGAAATCAAGCGCTTCAGCGATTACAGCAGCGTCCTCAATCTCCTTGTCCGTTGCATCTTCTCTTCCATAACGAATATTTTCACGAATGGTTGTCGGGAAGAGGGTAACGTGTTGAGAAACCAAAGCGATAGAATCTCTTAGCGATGAAAGCGTGTACTCTGTAATCGAATGTTCTCCCCAGGAAATATGCCCCTTTGACGGCTCAGCAAATCGAAGAAGAAATCGAGTAAGTGTCGTTTTTCCAGATCCAGTAGATCCTACAACCCCAATCGTCGTTCCTGACTCGATCTCCATATTGAAATCAGTAAACAATTCGTCGCGCTCTGGATAAGCAAAGGAGACATTATTGAAGTGAATCGCACTTGTTTCAGCCTCGCTTTTACTGAGCAACTTATCACCGTCTTCAATCGAACTTGGTCGTTCAAGAAGCGTCAGTATACGTACTGATGACGCCATTGCTCTTTGATACAGGTCGAATGTTTCTCCAAGGCGTGTAAGCGGCCACAACAATCGTTGTGTCATAAAAACGAGAACAGAATAGGCTCCAACTGCAAGCACACCCTCCAAAGCCAAGCGGCCGCCGAGAAGTAGCGTAGCGGTAAATCCTGCAAGAATTGCCATTCGGATGAGCGGCACGAAAGCTGCAGATAGGCGAATAGCAGATTTATTAGCGCCTCTGTAAGATTGAGAAAGATCTTCAACCCGCTTCAATTCTCTTTCTTCGCTTGTAAATGATTGGATCGTTGCCATTCCACTCAAATCATTTTCGAGAAGTGCGTTAAGTTGTCCAGCAGTGTAACGGACTTCTTGGTAACGAGATTGGAGTTTCTTCTGGTAGAGAAACGAACCCCAAAGAATTACGGGGATTGGAAGAACCGCAAAGAGAGCAATTTCCCATGACAAGAAAAGGAAGACTGAACCAACAACAATGACTGTTGTTGTTACTTGTAGGAGGTCATTCGCACCCTTATCGAGGAACCGTTCTAATTGGTTGACGTCATCGTTCATAACGGCAAGAAGATCTCCTTTTTGATGCTCATCAAACCAAGACATTGCCTGATGCTGGACGTGATCAAAGGTTACGAGACGAAGATTATGTTGGACTGTTTGAGCCAAATTCCGCCATAAAATAGCATAAAAATATTCGAAGAGAGATTCGAGCCCCCAAATAACAAATGTGGCAACTGCAAGTACGAGAAGTTGATTCCATGGATCAATAATTCCCCAGTCGGCAAGTAACGAATCCTCCTTTTGCACCACAACATCAACTGCAACACCAATGAGCAGAGGTGGAGCCAAATCCCAGATTTTATTCAAAATGGAACAAAGTATGGCAAGGCGAATCTTTCCCTTTGGTGCATCTGAACGCTTGAGAATACTACGCAGAGGCTTCTCTATTGCTTCCATCAATCCTTGCTGCAGTCTCGGGTTTGTGAAGTCTTGCCACACAAAAGTGAAACAACGTTAAATGATACTGCAGTTCGACATTTGACATGGACAACAAACTCGCTTCAACAATTTTGGTAGCGCTTCTCGTTGGAGCATCACTCGCAGTCTTTGCCCTTTCCTCAACTGATGAGGAATCAAAAGACGATACGAAATCACAGAATGATGAGGCCGATCAAGAACTGATTCAAACACCTCCATCGAATGTTGAACCAACAATCTTAGTGGAGAATAGAACATCAGAGTGGACTGGAGCAAACCATGGCCTTCAAGGATATGTCGTGGATGAAAACCCTTCCAGCGTCTCGATTGAAATTACAATACTCAATCAGGACTTTTCGATTCATCTTACAGACATATCAGCTCAAAGTGATGCTAATGGATATTGGCAAGTTGAGTTTTCTGAATCTGAGCCTGGACAATGGCTTGTTCAGATAAAAGCAACCGATGAAGAGGCTGCAACGACTGAGCGGCTGATTGAGTACATCGTTACTGTGCCAAATGAACGGGATGTCGATGTCGTATTCGCATGGACAGAACCTACTGAGAACGAGTCTACAGGCCATCTTTCTGGTGCAATCCTTCACCAATTTCCAGAGACATGTTCAATTAAGTATCATCCACTCGGATCAAGCTCTTCAAATTCCATCATCGGTGAAGTAAATACAACACTAGGAACCTATGTGATCTCATTCGATGTCTCAACAACAAATACTGAAGGCGATATCATCGCTGATTGTGGGCTATACACATCATCTACGCTAACGGTTCGGGTTGACCTTCCAATAACACCATCATCAACAGATTCGGATAATGACGGCATTCCAGATTTGAGTGACGATTGTGATTCAACCCCTGCCAATGAACCAGTTTACGGAACGGGGTGTTCTGATTCAGAAACAGATTCTGATGATGACGGCATCATGAATGATGCAGACCTTTGTCCAGACACTCAAGCCAATAGGGCTGTAAATCTGGATGGATGTTCACAATACCAACTCGATGCAGATAATGACGGGGTTAGTAACGCAGTTGATCAGTGCTCAAACACACCATTGGGCGAGCAAGTCGATTCGAGCGGATGTTCTGATTCTCAAAAGGATTCAGATGGAGACGGTGTAACAGATAATCTCGATGAATGTCCAAACACATTGCCTGGAGAATCGGTGAATGAAGTGGGATGTGTTCCAAGCGCACCACCTACTCCAACATCTATGAAAATCCTCGCACTTCATGGTGGAGGGGATTCTGCCTCAGGACTCGCATCACAACAAGGCATGCAGGATTTAGTTGATGCATTACCTGAATTCGAATTTGTATTCGCGAGCACACCTGAGAGCGGAAACGTCTGGTATCAAGACCCGCCTGGTGGTAAAGGAGAACCTACAACAGATCCAGATTGGGCAGATTTATCCATTTCATATCTCGATCAAATGGTGATCGATAATGGCCCGTTTTATGCATTACTTGGCTACTCTCAAGGGTCAGCTATGATACCTGTCTACCTCGCAAACACACAGAATACGTTCGACAGAGTTATGCTGTATAATGGCTACTTGCCAACAACACATAATGGCTTGATGGATGCGATTAATGCAGTAGCACCATTTTCTACACCTGCAATGATCTTCTCAGGTGAAAATGATGGAAGTTTCAAAGACTTAGCCCCTGCACTTGCTCAGAAATTTGCGGGTTCATTAGACCTTCATAGTCAAACAGCAGGTCACCATCTTCCTTACGAAACCGACGAACATTTCGACCAAATTCTTACCTTCATTCGTGAAGGAATTGAGCCATATGATCCTGTAGATTCATGGTACTGTCAAGACGGCAGTGGACCTTGGGTCAAAGATTTCAATGGCGATGGTAATGGATACACTGCAAATACAAACGGCGTCAGCAGTGCAGGCGGGGGCGGCTCTGGACCATGGTTCCAATGCGATGTCTCCGTGACAGTTCAAAATAATGAGATGGTCGTTGAAAGTAACGGAATTCCAAACCACGATTTCTTGAGTACAATGGGTTGCTGCGCTCCAGAAATGGACTACACGTCGACCTTCCCTCTCAATCCAGTTAACGATACGACAGGAGGGCACGATACAACAAACTGCCCAGCTTCAGCAGGGCGTTGGGAATGTGTTCCAGTTAGAGGAACAGTCGCCATGTCAGTAAATGGAGCCCCAATCTTTGGTCCAGAGGAAGGTCCTGGCGGAGATGCAGTTGCACTTCACTTTGAATATTTTAACGAAGATCGACAGCCAATTACTCTTGGATGGTGTACTGGGCATTCTGCTGGACAGAACGGATATCACTATCATTATGACGCCAATTGTGTTTACTGGGAGCCTGAAGCTGGGGAGACTATGGAAGATTACGACCCTTCGAAGATCAAGAGTGATGAACACAGCCCAATTATTGGATGGGCATTTGACGGCTATCCAATTTACGGGATGTACGGTTACAATGACGATCAAACCTCATTGAAAGCAATCACGTCTTCTTATGCAATTGAGCGTACTCAAGAAGGCGGCGACCAAGGTTACAATGGAATCGATGACTGGAATTATGTCGACGGAGTTGGAGATTTGGATGAATGTAATGGACGATTTGGACCAACTCCAGAATACCCTGATGGAATTTATCACTATGTCAGCACACCTCTCTCGGGTTCCCCTTCTATGGTAACCGATACGAACGGACAAACCGTGGGGATGATTGGATTCCCGTATTTCCTTCTTTGTTATCATGGCG
>CAXDRT010000126.1:0-5581 GCA_963991835.1 uncultured euryarchaeote | reverse complement strand
GTGCAAGACGGGCACGTACACGTAAGTTAGCTAAGAAGTGCAAGTTCGGCCGTCCTTGCTCATCTTTGAAGGAGGCATTCGGAAGCGTGTTATCTTCGTCGTGCCAAATCATCCCATCCCCTCTCTGCTCTCACCGCTTTTTACTGGTGGTATTCCTTACGTTTCATGGTCGCATCACGTGATTGATCAACGACCTCTTGGAGTTTCATTTGTTCTGTCTCGGCTTCCATTAACTTCTGCTTGACATACAGGTGCATGCCTTCTGAGGCAGCCTGTTCGTGGGAAGTACCGTAGAGTTCGTATAATGCAGCGAGGTGTTGTTCCATCATACGGCCAACTGGAATTCTGACACTCTTCATGCCTGGCAATTGTGCTTGGCCATGAAGGAGCTGTTGGATAGCAAGGCGAATGACGTCGGAGCGGTTGTTCAAACCATTGTCTCCAATGAGCATGTCCAAACCTTGCATTGTATCCGCATCAAGTCGAATTGATGTCAATGTGCTTGGGTTGCTCATTTCTTGCCCTCCTAAATCTACGGAGTATCAATCAGCATATAAATGTATTACATTTGTCATACATATTGTAATACAGTGTATTTCTGTGGATAAATTCTAAACCCTGCTGCCCTGTCCTACGTTTATGCTGGAAGACACTCCTGGAAATCGACTTTACCTCCGCTTGGTTGAAACTGCTCTCGAAGATTCAATTGTTACAGATGATGAGGCTGCAATTCTTCGAGTTTTGTCCCATGCGTTAGGGGTTCAACCAAGTGATACTGCTCTGTGTATTTCAATTGCAAAAGGTGATGAACGTTCTCAGTTTGATAACGAGGAGTCTCTAATGGAAATGCCTATGGGAAGTGTTTCGACATACCAATCAGCACTTATTGCAGCGTTGGATGATGAAGTTATCACTGAAGACGAATGGGCCCTACTCGATCACTTGAGGCAACTCCTCGGAATACAACCCGATCAACACGGTATGATAGAGGAAGCAATCCATGCTATGTCTGAAGTTGATGAGCAAGGTCGAAAAAGACTCGAACGGCTTGAGCGATTTATGACAGTGTGTCCATTTGCATGATGTTCGAAAATGTGGTTATTACCTACTCGACCAATGACAACCATTAGAAACAGTTTGAGGGTCGAGCAGGCTAAGGTGGAATCATTCCATGCAAGTTGTAAAAGAAATATACGATGCAGTTGTCGCCCGAGATCCTGAACAACCAGAATTCCATCAAGCAGTATGGGAAGTATTGGAAAGCCTAGGTCCTGCTCTCGAACGTCATCCAGAATACGTGGATATTGTAAAGAGAATCGTTGAACCAGAACGTTTGATTCATTTCAGAGTTCCTTGGGTTGATGATGCAGGCAACGAACATGTAAACCGTGGTTTCAGAATTCAATTCAATGGTGCTATCGGACCATTCAAGGGAGGACTACGGTTCCACCCATCAGTTAATTCGTCGATTCTCAAGTTCCTTGCATTTGAGCAGATTTTCAAGAACAGCTTAACTGGCCTTCCAATGGGTGGCGGTAAAGGTGGTTCAGACTTTAACCCAAAGGGACGAACAGACGCAGAAGTTATGCGATTCTGTCAATCCTTCATGATGGAACTGTGGAGGCACATCGGACAAGATTGTGACGTTCCTGCGGGTGACATCGGTGTAGGTGGTCGAGAAATTGGTTACATGTACGGTATGTATCGTAAACTGAGAAACGAATTCCAAGCAGGAGTCCTAACTGGAAAGGGGCGCACCTATGGTGGTTCACTCATCCGTCCTGAAGCTACTGGCTATGGCCTTGTCTACTTCGCACGTGAGATGCTTGCTGCTGCAGGTAAGTCATTTGAGGGTGCATCAGTCGCTATATCTGGTTCTGGAAATGTAGCCCAATTCGCTTGCGAGAAGGTTCTCGATCTTGGCGGAAAGCCAGTGACTATGTCCGATTCAAGCGGTTATATTCATGACCCATCTGGGATCGATCGTGAAAAGTTAGCTTGGATTATGGATCTTAAGAACAACCGTAGAGGACGTATCTCAGAATACGCATCTCACTTTGATGGTGTAACATTCACTGCATCTGCTCCTGAACCTACACCTAACGGCCTTTGGGGCGTTAATGTTGATGTTGCACTCCCTTGTGCAACACAAAATGAATTGAGTGGACCTGAGGCAGAAATGTTGGTTGCAAACAATGTAATCGCTGTTGCAGAAGGTGCAAACATGCCATGCACTCCCGCAGCTGTTGAAGTCTTCCAGAAGAATGGTATCCTCTTCGCTCCAGGTAAAGCATCAAACGCTGGTGGTGTTGCAACCTCTGGTCTTGAAATGAGCCAAAACAGTCTGCGTCTCTCTTGGACACGTGAAGAAGTTGATGCTCGTCTCGATGCGATCATGGTTGGAATCCACAAGAATGCTTACGATACTGCAAAGGAATATGGCCGTGATGGTGATTATGTCTTTGGAGCAAACGTAGCAGGTTTCCTCAAGATTGCTGAGGCTATGCTTGCACAAGGTGTTGTTTGATTCGAACATCTCCGAGTAATCTCTGATTACAAAGACGAACGCTGCGTTGAAAGGATTACACGACTTGTCGCCCTTAGACAACAGATTCTCCAGGTCCAAATGTCGTCACCCTCAATTCCTGTGTTGTGTGTCCCCCAAATGGAAGGAAAATTGTATAGTATGCTTGAATCCCTTGATCATGGATGTACTGTGGCCCACATTCATCACCGCCAGGTCCATCATCAGTACCTCCATCGACTCCGATGAAGTAACGTTTTCCAGATTCAAGTGATGCAGGTTCGACAATATCATCCCCCACTTCCCAGATTGCTACTTCAGAATTTGGTCCTGAAGCCCATGTCCCTAAATCTCCAGTTTTTCGGTGCAGTGTTCCAGCATTATCAACACACCATAACATAAAACCCACATCTTCAACTTCCACTTCTTTTCCAAGACTTTGATATTCGATCATGAAAAGGTAGTCATCATATGCATCATGTATCCAAGCGCCTACAAAAACAACCTGCGTATGCGCTTCCTTGGAGGTAGTTGCTACAACTGCTTCGGTTTTTTCTGAAATAATTTCGAGTTGTAAAATCATCACCGAAGCACAGGAGATTATTGCAATTAGACTCCCTACAAAAAGAATCATTGCGCCTAATCCAACTTGCGCCAGAATATCTTCCTTTTCTTCCATAGTATCAACTCATTAAATCAAAGCCAGATGTTGCTCCATTTGGCACAAAGAAATCGATTTCTGTAGTTCTTCCCTGTTCAATTGCTATGACCAAAGAACCAGCATAATCGTGTCTCAAGTCATAATCTCCATTTCCACCAGGACTTGTTAATTCCAACACAATGTGATAATACACACCTGGTTCAAATTCGGTAATTGCATCTTGAGTAAATCCATTTCCTGTTATAGGTGTGGCAAAATCGAAATCTCCTGAAGAGTAATCCAGTTTATTGAAAGTGGGGTGCCCTCCTGTGTTTCCATCATCGCCAAAGACCACCCACTTGACCGATGTATCTGGGATGGAATTCGATGCATATGGGAACTTGAATGTAAGGTACAGTTGATCATTTGTATTGTCTGCTAGGTCGAGGTTTTGTATCTCAAAAGATAAAATATATGGGACGGAATTTAAAGTCTCTGATTGTTCAATACTCTGTGATTTGGACCCTTTGAATGCCTGTTCTATAATCATCAAGGACATACCAGCTATAATTGATGAAAAAAGGAGAATCATGATCATCGTGACCATGGAACTGAGCGCGAATTCGGCTTTATCATCTGCGTAAAGCCTGTCCTCCATGAATGCTGATACAAGAGGCTGGACTAAATGCTTGTCCATAATTACTCAGAAAACCATCTATTGAGGGTATTCAATCCATTGCTCGGACTGGGCATCGTAGTAATACAACGTTCCTTCTGAGTTTCTCGACCACTTCACGCCGTTTTCTTCCCATTCTTGTGAATCAGTCGTTTCTTCTTGGAGGAGTTGAGTCTCTTCCTGTCCTTGTTGGGCAACATGTTGGGTAAACGGACTTACTTTCTCAACGATGTCTGAATTTCTCTTCATCATTCCAAGACCAGCAAGAATTCCAAGAACGAGTACTGCTACTGCAGTCCATATCCACATTCCAGTTCCTTCATCTTCAACTTCTGCCTTGGTACGGGTTGCATCACCAGGATAAGCATCCATTCGGTCAGGAGTTCCATCACCATCTGTGTCCTTGGATTCGAGAGCATCGAGCGGGAAATCATCTTCTAAATCATTCACACCGTCATTATCTGAATCGAGTTGTTCAAGAGCACATCCATCATTATCAGAAATGCTTGTTGAGTTTGTGTTCGGACAGTCGTCTACATTGTCAGTTACGCCATCGAGATCTGTGTCTCTTTGACTTGAAACACATCCATCTGCATCGAGTGAAGGGTTAACATCAGTCATCGGGCAAAGGTCATCTGCATTGTTTATTGTATCCATGTCATCATCCAGTTGCGAAGGTGAACATCCTTCAGTATTAGGCATCTCACCAATTGGGGTTGCTGGACATACATCGATATCGTTAGCGATTTGGTCTTGGTCATCATCAAGTTGGCTATCGGAGCAACCGTTCACATCGATGACGGTGATCGGTTCGGTACCAGGACAAAGATCGACATCGTTCTTTAGGCCGTCTTCATCATCATCTTTCTGAGAATCAGAACATCCGTTGGCATCGACAGATGCTCCTGCAGGAGTTACACCACACAGATCAAGATTATCGAAGACACCATCGTTGTCATTGTCTCGTTGTTCAGCTGAACAACCATAACCGTTCACAGGACTACCTGCTGGTGTTAATGGACATTGATCAATATCGTCAGTTAAGCCATCTGCGTCTGTATCTCTTTGAGAATCAGCACATCCAGCTGCATCAACTGTAAGTCCGAGAGATGTTGATGGACATGCATCGTATGCATCGTTGATTCCATCCAAATCGTCATCTAATTCCGTATCGGAACAACCGTTTGAGTTGACAGTTTCACCAGCAGGTGTTGATGGACAAGCGTCGTTTGAATTTGGTACTCCATCGTTATCATCATCGATTTCAGTGTCTGAACAGCCCGTTGCATCGACGACTTGTCCAGCAGGGGTATTTGGACAAAGATCAGGAGTGTTGCCGTTTGCATTATCTCCGAATCCATCTCCATCTTGGTCAGACGATTGTGTTGGATCAGTAGGGAATGCATCTGCGTTATTGCCTGCTTGATTATCTCCAAATCCGTCTCCATCTTGGTCAGCCCATTGTGTTGAATCAGTAGGGAAAGCATCAGGGTTGGTTCCAGCCTGATTGTCTCCGTATCCATCACCATCTTGGTCAGCCCATTGTGTTGAATCAGTAGGGAATGCATCTCCATCGGTACCAGTAGGGTTGTCTCCGTATCCATCACCATCGGAATCTTCCCATTGAGTTGCATCTGTTGGGTATGCGTCTGGCATGCTTCCATTTGGATTGTCTCCATATCCGTCTCCATCTTGGTCCTGTCTCTTATACACATCTCCGAGCCCACGAGACCGTACTAGA
>CAXDRT010000125.1:0-5701 GCA_963991835.1 uncultured euryarchaeote | reverse complement strand
AGATCATCCCACATGGTAGCGTCTTCAGCTGATGTGGTAGGATAGAGTTGTCGCTCACCAGCGATGTGCTTTGCATGCAGGTTGCAACGAGTGGAGCGAACCATGATTGGCATACTTCCGACTTGGACTCCAGCCTCAACAGGTGAAGGAACACCGTTGCGGGAGATTTGGAAATCAATGGTAACTGGAGACATGTAGGTCAACTTACGAAGCCGACATTCCATTGGAGATGACGGGTGTTCAGCACCGTTTGCTTCACGGATTGTAGGCTCGCCGAGTTTGATGTTCTTCAAACGGATGGTGATGTCGTGGTCGACAACGTCAAGTTTGATGTAGCCACCATCGTCATCGATGATTTCTTCATCGGTTCCAACACGGATGTTGCGGATGATTTTTTCCATACGAGAGATGGAATTGTCGCCTGACGGAATACAATCGTCATAGGAGGCGAGTTGGTGGTTGACGAGGCTACGTTCTTTGAAAAATGATTGAATAATTTCTTGCATGTTAATACCCCCTTAGTTACCCTCAACGATAAGTCGATAAGCAACTGTTTTGCCAGCAGATGGAGACTTGCGGACAACTTTCAGTACGCGGTCGGCGATCCAACCTGCGGCGAGTGGTTTGTGGTCTGGGTCAGCTGCAAGACGAGCATTGTCTTGGGACTCAGCAATTTCTTTGATGACTTGAACAACGGGGTCAGTGATGAGAATTTTAGGCAACCACTCTTTAGCCAATCGTGGCTCGCCTGTTTCGCTGTCTTCCTGAAGCATTTCCCAAGGGGCAAGTTCTTCGCTTTCGACGGCAAATTGGTCTTCACCTGAAATGTTTGCTTCGCCAACTAACTCTTGGTGAGGGACCAAGATGTGATTGAGGGCGTTGAATCGCATGGTGATTTCAGGACGGTCGAAGTCATCGATAGCCTTGGCACGAATTGTAATCTTCTTACTCTTCGATTTTGAGCGACGACGTGAACCTTGCTCGGCGATGACCGACATGGTGTTGATGAATTGTTCAGAGTCTTTGGAAACACCGAGTGTGGATGCGACTTCATCAGAGGACATTGCCTTGATGTCAGTCATGTTTCGATCAGTTGCTAATTTATGTGCGAACTCTTCGGAGACTCCAAGCTCCATAAGCCGCTTTTTTGTTGCGCTTTTTACTACCATGCTCAGACCCCGTTTTACCCCGCTAGTTTGGCCCAGAAACCCAGTCAGGCGGGCCTGACGGGGTTCGAACCCGCGACCATCGGATTAAAAGTCCGACGCTCTACCTGACTGAGCTACGAGCCCAACGTTGCTTCTTGGGCTTTCATTCCGAACTACCACCCCTTCATATACTTTTTCGATGACTTAACACCCATTAAACAGGTTGGAAAGTCTCATCAAATACCGACAATAGGGTAGGTCGATTGGAAATGTTTGACCAAAAGAAAACATCTCGAGAAATCGAATTGTTAGGGGGTGAGGCCAGAGACATTCAATGGAAGAATTTCCACCTCATTGTACCTCATACTGTTTATCCTCCAAGAGAAGATACAGATCTTCTCGCAAGTGTTCTCGGAAAAGTTACTCCTTTTGGCAAAAAAAGATTCCTTGAAATTGGCAGTGGCTCTGGGGCTTTATCGATACTCGCAGCATCATTGGGGTGGCAGGTGGAAGCAAGTGATGTTAATCCGTATGCTGTGGCTGCAACTCGTTTTAATGCCATTGAAAATAATGTTGAGATATCAACTTCCGAAGGCGGCATTGGCCCAGCCCAAGACGGACGACATGCTCAATGGATGAATCCTGGATCGTACGATTTGGTAATTTGGAACATGCCGTACATCCCCGCAGAAGAGACTCAAGAATTTCTTGGGCCAATGGAGGATGCAGCCCTGATCGACACACATCCTTCTGGGCTGTTGAATGAATTCGGTGAAATGATCCGACGTTTCCAACTCATATCTCCCACTGGAATCGGTCTCATCTTGTGCAGAGAGTTTTTTGAACATCAGCGCACAAAGGACATTTTACTTTCCAAAGGACTCGCAACTCGAGTGGTATCCAACCTTACCTTTGAGGATGGTGAAACAATCCAAGTTCTTGCCATGTGGCATCCTTTTGTAAAATCAAAAAAACAACAAATCCATACTGTTCCTTCAACAAATTCGGAAATGTTAGAAGGAACCTACAAGCATGGTGATTCTCTACGTGCAAGATTTCAAACCGATGGAAAAGGACGTCATGGTAGAACCTGGGATGACCACCTTGGCGCCTTCAAGGGAACATGGAAACTTGACTCCAACTTAATTCCTCAGATATCATCCCAACTGCAATGTCAAGTGGCTGTCGAAATAGCCTCGCTTTTTCAGTCAATGACGTCTCTGAACGATTCAATCTGCGTGAAGTGGCCTAACGATTTGCTTGTTCGAGACAGCGTATCCAGGGAATGGAAAAAGGCTGGAGGCATCCTCTTTCAATCACTTTCAAGAGGAAATGAGCAATCACTTGTTCTTGGTATTGGCATTAACACAAAAACTACAGATCTACTTCAGGGTAGAGGCTCTCTTGAAGAAGCGGGAGTTGAGTTCGATAATACTCAACTTTTCACACTTCTGGACACGATTGTATCATCCCTTTTTGAGAACAAATCGAATCTCTCGAATGCCTCGAGCAAAACAACAGAAATAAATCTGGAACTATTGCTTAAGGAATGCATCTATAGAGAAAAAGAATGCACCGTCACAGGTATTTCCAATGCAGGAAATCTACTGATTGAGTCTAGCCAAGAAGAGCACTTCGAAGTTTCAGATGATCTCAGCCTTCTTTGGCCTCATCTTCAACTTCAATGATAGCATCAAGAATTTCTTCTGTTTCAGCAGATTCATTCATTCTTCTGTAGAACCCATAGCCAGCGAAAGCAAAGCCAAGAACATACGGTAGGAAATTTAATCCATAAGCTCGAGACAAATCGACGTCAACTTCTCCATTTACGCCTTCCTCTAATGTAACAATCCATTCTAATTCCCCTCCATTGGAATCGTAACTCTTCTCAACATCGCCATCAGCTACAACTGATTCCCTTATGTCTTCGACTTCTTCACCATCTTCGAAAATCTGAATTCTTACTTCAGATGCATTTTCGACAACGGCTTTGATCGTTATTGAATCCCCGTCGAATGTTTGAGATGAGCCTTGCAGTGGGCCTTCAGAGCCATTGATTTTCGTTGGTTGATCCCATTCTTGAATAAACAATGTACCGATGATAAGCGTTACGCCAATCAACAAAAATACGTCGCTAATCTTCAAAGGGGGAGCAGTCCCTCCACCGGCCATAGAACACCCAAGAGGAACAGGATGAAAATGTTGCCCTACTTCTTCTTGGGCTTGGGAAGTCCCAAACGTTGTCGCACAAGTCGTATTTTTCCAGAAGATGAAAGAGAATGTATTCTTCCGTCTGTGGAGGACGTTGAGAACACTTCTCGAACGGCATCATAGTCAACCAAATTGACACACATAATTCCCAATCCAATATTGTCCTTAATCGATTGATGCTCACACGATGCTTTCGCAACATCTGATCCATGAAAGTGAGCATCATAGAGCCGGAAATGAATGTCGGCTGGAAAGAGTTGCTGGATTTGCCCCTCGATCTCACTTCTTGAGCAGATTGATGAGGGGAATGAAAAACCAATCCAACGTCGTTTTGGCCGTTTTGCCTTTGACAACTTAGCAGCCATGCCATAGCGAGGTACTCCTGATTGATGAGGATGGCGGAAACGAACATTAAACACCCTAAAGAACCAAAACGATGAGGGTATTCTATGGAGGAAGAAGTACCGCTTACGAAAATGTCCATCATTCGAAGTCTTCTCTCCCCTTCAACAGCACCTCATTTACTCCTTCTTGTTATTACAGCAAGTATCCTTCACGTCACTGCTAAGATCGGCTCTGAAGATGTTGCGAGTTTTGGATTCATTTCTTTTTCTCTCGCGTACATACTGCTCGCACCAGCATCAAACAGAGATGTTTTCAGATCATGGATTTCGTATACTCAACAAGAACATGCATCATTTGGGGATTCAGTGAAAGAACGACTCAAAATATTGCTCGTACCCATTGCATTCGCTTTGATTTTATGGGGCATTATGGCCTTTGCGATGGGTCAAGATAGCGCATTATCTGAAGTCGGAGGAATCATTCCACCAGCACTTGGATTCCTCTTCGTTGCATGGGCTGCTGCCCAAGGTTGGTTCTTCGCCTTTGCAACTTCAAGTTCCATCAGCACACCTGAGACTGGAACTCTAAAGGACAAGTCGACACATACTCCAATACCCTCTCTGGTTACAACGTCTGTCTTGATGATCGTCATGACGATTCTCGTTACGGAAGCGTTTCGATTTATTCTCACGAGTAACGAGTTTAGCATATGGCCGTACGTTGCTTCCTTTGCTGTGTTCGCAATCAGCGTGAAATTCACTTGGCCACTCCGACAAAAAGCGGCTACACACACAGCGACTCACACTGTAGCAAAACGATGGTTTCACGTCACGCAGTTGTTCATTACCTGGCACGTTTTGAGCATTGTACGTAGTATCGATTCTGCCTCGTCCAACACCCTTATTTTCATCGAAGAACTTGTCTTGATGATCCTAACTGTATTCATGGCCATTTGGGCACTTACAAGCAAAGCTGACGGACGCAAATCATCCCTCTTTACCAAAGACAACGCGTTATTCTGGGGCGTAGCATTTGGATATGCATATGCAGGAAGTGTTGCCATGATTACCTCGGTATTCGACGATTTGACAACCGTACTGATTGGAGGCCATATCCTCGTCGTCGCAACTGTTGTATGGGCTCAACGCTCTTTGCTTGAGACAAGAATCAATCGCATGTTCAAAGATTTTGACATTAAAGAATCTGTTGAGGCAATTGAAATCACACCTGAAACTGAATCAGATTCTGAGAAGGTTGAGGAATCGGAAGAAGGAGTAGAATCTAGCGACAAGACAGACAGTATCGGAGATCCTGTCGATTGGAATCAAAAACCATCCTCCATCGGCGATGAGACAAATTGGGAAGAAGACGTTGAACTTCTGGATTAACTGTCCGAGATTCCTGAGAGAAGCATAACTACTCGAATAACTCCTTCGAGTTCAGGAGTGACTCTCGCCCCAAGAATGACTTGTGCTTCAGCATCAACTGCTGATGTCAAAGCGGTTGCAATCTCATCCACTTGGCCAATTGTCATTCCGAGACCGCCTTCGATTTGCAACAAGCAACCTTTGGCCCCGCCTACGTTCATTGGAGCAAGTGGGGCTTTCACTGTAGCTTCGAACAATTCTTCCAAGTTATCATGGTGCCCAGAACCAACCAACATTGTGGAGGCTCCAGGCTGACGGACAATAGCTCGCAAATCCATAAGATCAAGATTTATCAGGCCCATGGAGAGGAGTGTTCGGACCAAACCATCGACAAGATCCTCGACCCACTCTGATCCCATGCTCCAATCCTTCCCACGTGTTCGTGCTTGTCTGGCAAGACGTTCCAATGAAAGTTGAACACAAACATCCGAGTGATGCTCAAGACGATGGAGTTCGGTCGTAGCAATCTTTAGTCGAGTGGGTTGTTGAGAAAATGGTAACGCTGCAATTGAAAGGACTGTTGCTCCGTGGAGTTTCGCTTGCCTAGCAAATTCATGCGACGCTCCAGTC
>CAXDRT010000124.1:0-5779 GCA_963991835.1 uncultured euryarchaeote | reverse complement strand
GGCAGTTATTTATATTTACTGGTATAATTACTTTTTTTTTATCTCCTATTGCAGATAATTTAACCACAGCTCTGGTTATGTGCTCTGTCTTAATGGCTTGTGGGAAAGGCAACAGTAAATTTCTTTCATTAGGTTGTATTAATATTGTAGTAGCTGCTAATGCTGGAGGTGCTTACAGTCCTTTTGGAGATATAACCACCTTAATGGTTTGGCAAGCTGGTATTGTTGAATTTTTTACTTTTTTTAATATTTTTATTCCTTCAGTAATTAATTATATAATTCCTGCAGCAATTATGTATTTCTTTATTCCAAAAGAAAGTCCTCAAGTAAGTTCTGAAAAAGTTTTTATGAAAAGAGGAGGGAAAATGATAATTTTCCTTGGTCTTCTAACTATAACTCTATAATTGATTTGAGTGAACCAGTTGCCGCTGCATCAATTGCACAAGTGCATTTTGCCGTTACAACAGAGGGGGAAGAGGTCGCGGTTAAAGTTCTTCGCCCAAATATTGAACAAGCATTTACTCGCGACATTGCCTTATTTTTCTGGATTACTGAACTTCTTGAGCGCACGCGACCTGAACTTCGTCGTCTCAGGCTGAGAGAAGTTGTCAAAAAATTTGAGGAAACTGTCACATTTGAGATGGATTTTCGGCTTGAAGCAGCAGCGGCACAAGAACAACAGGTAGCTCCCGTTGCTGAACAACCAGTTGAACAAGAGCCAGAACACGTCGAAGAAGAATCAGAAGAAACACCGAGCACAAAACCAAATCGTCGTCGCGGCGGAATGTTCGGTAATCAGTTAACACTGGATGATTAGGTGAGAATATGGGCTTGTTTGATCGATTCAAACGTCGAGTTCAGGAAGTTGCGGAAGATATTGATTCGGAAGAGTTGACTGCGACAGAGGATTCTGAGGAAGGCCAAGTCGCACTTCAAACAGCAACAGTGATTGAGGAAGACTGGGACGATGAGCCCCTTTCTGAACCCGAAGAACTTCCTCCAGAACCGATTGAATCCGAAGATGAATGGGATGATTGGGACGAAGAAGAAGATGAGATAGAATTACCCCGCCAACTTTCCAAAAAAGAGCGAAAACGAATGGAAAAATTGGAAAAACAGCGAGAAAAAGAATTGCGTCGAAGAAAAGCGACTGAGATTGCAAAGCCACAAGGATCTCGTGTTGACCTATCCATGATGAGGACAACAACAGGGCGTCAACTTGTTGAGGTAAAAACGGCTCCAAAAGGCTCGACTGAAAAGGCTGAGATTGAAACGGAATCAGGCTCGGTTTCAATCGATCTCGGTGGAGGTATTGTCTCCCAGGGCGGCAGAGTCATCAAGCAAGGAAAAGTTCTGGATGATCTTCTAGAAGAATTGGAATGGATGCTTCTTGAATCTGATATCTCAAGCGAAGCGGTCACTTCAGTTCTATCTGCATTGAGAAAGAGTCTTGTCGGTGCACGACTTCGTAGAGGCGCAGAACTTGCCAAGGTCCTTGAAGCTGCGCTAAAGCGAGCATTACGCAATCTTCTTGCTGCAGGATATTGGGATTTTGACGCTTCAGTACAATCGTACTTAGATGCTGGAGATGCACCTGTCGTGGTCATGCTGGTTGGAGTAAACGGAACTGGGAAAACAACAACGGCTGCAAAGATTGCACACCGACTACAATCAAATGGCCATTCAGTCATAGCAGCTGCAGGCGATACCTTCCGTGCAGGAGCAATTCAACAACTTGAATCTCATTGTGAAAATTTAGGAATTCGTTGTATCTCAAGTCAGCGCGGTGGAGATGCTGCTGCAATTGCTCGTGATGCGATAGAATCGGCAAAGGCAAAAGGAATCGATGTTGTTCTTGTTGATACTGCTGGTAGAATGCAAAACAAGACCAACCTGATGAAGGAATTAGAAAAGGTTCGAAGGGTTGCAGACCCCCATCTTGTATTGTTCGTAGGTGATGCATTGGCAGGCAATGATGCAGTTGATCAGGCAAAGATGTTCCAAGAAATGATGAAGTTCGATGGAGCAGTACTCTCCAAAATGGATACGGATGCAAAGGGCGGAGCGGGTCTTTCAATTGCTTATGCTACAGGAAGACCAATCGTTTTCGCAGGTGTTGGCCAAGGCTATGATGATCTTCTTCAATTCAATCCAGACTGGCTTTTGGATGAAATGTTCTCGTGAGGTGAAATGATGTTCCAAGATGAAGAAACAGAACGGTTCTTCCAGGTGGTCCATCTATTCCAACGAACAGCCATGGTGAATCTTGGGCTTTTAGAACACCCAGAAGGCGGCCCTAGGTTCAATTTCCAAGAAGCAAAAGAAGCCATTGACATTCTTCGAATGCTGAAGAATAAAACCGAAGGGAATCTCGATAATTCGGCAAAGGCAATGCTTGACGGGGTTGTGAGTGAATTGCAGATGCAATTTATGAACGCTCCAAAGCGTAAGAAAGCGATGGAAGAAGAGATGGCGAATATGGAAAATGTTCGTCAAACGTTCAATGATCCACGATCTGCACCGGTTGAAGACATTAGTAGCGAAGAATGAACATTTTCAACGAATACCATCGGTTGATTGATGAGCAAGAAACAAGTCAGACGACTTGGTTGCGATGTCTTACGTAAGTGAAGTTTCATCTGAAGACGCCCCAACAGTCCTCATTGTTGATAACAATCAGATGTCGATTATGAGGCTGAAAGAGGTCTTCCGGAAGCGCGGTTTTGCCCTTATCGTCTGCGAAGATGGTGACGTAGCAGTAGACGAATACATTCGCATCAATCCCGAACTGGTTGTAATGTCGCTTGATATACCATCATTGGACGGGCATTTAGCAGCACTTGAAATGCGAGAGCATGGAGGAGACTCGAGGATTCTCTTTATCGCTCCAAATAGACTCAAAGATCTCGCCGAGCAAGCAACATATTCGGCAGGAGCCGTTGGATGGCTAACAAAACCAGTCACACAATCACAATTGGATGAAATCTGGGACCAAGTATTGGGCAATATTCCAGAAGCACCTGGGCTGGAAGATCTGGATAAATTGTATCCAGAAGATAGAATCAAAGTTGAGCCTGATGATGCCTTACCCGCCCTTCCTCCAATCGCTGAACTTCCCGATTTGCAAGATCTTCCTCCGTTAGAAGTAACAGTCTCTGAAGACACGCCTGCTGAGAAACCGAAGAAAAAGAAAAGGCTTCGAAACTTCTTGATTTTCCTTCTTATTGTTGGAGCAGGAGCAGCTGTTGCGTATCAGCAAGGCCATCTCGATGGCCTATTGTAACCGATTTCCTTGTTGGACCATAACTGACGACGCTTGATGCTGTACAGGTTGTACCCATTGTCCTTGAACATGGACAATTTGACCTTCTTGGATTATCGAGCCAGCTGGTGCTTGAATCGATTCTTCTCTTCGGTATGTGTTGGTCGTTAGAAGGCTTGGATCCCCACGGGCAATTTGACCATCAAGTCTCCTCGCATTCCAGTATCCCCAGTAGACTAAGGCAAGAAGTCCTGCGAAGAAAATTAATCCAATAATGAATAAGAAGATGTTCAAACTTCTCTCTCCAGAATTCCTTTCCAAGATGCTTCAGCATACTTTGCAGCAGCAGTAGCAGGGTTGTCATTTCCATGAATTCCAGAACCAACAATGATGCAATCTGAACCTGAACGAACTGCTTCATATGGGTCGCCGTATCGTTGTCCCTTGGCTCCATCACCCGTTGCTAAATTGATTCCAGGCGTCCAAATTAACTTAGAATTTCCAACCAATTTCCTTAGTTCAGTAATGCCAGACGGTTGACTCCCATTCCCAATAAATCCGAACACACCTGGGTGTTTAGAGCCGTGTTCTGCAACAGTTTTGGTATAGGATGGAACGAGGAGATTGCCGCGACTTGACATTTGAGCAAGAAGGAGAACGCCGCCAATACGGCCTTTGCCCTGCCATGCTGATTGCAAACCGTCAACAATGTCGGGGCCACTGATGAGATGAGCGGTTACAAGATCAGACCAACTTGCAATATCATAGAGTCCAAGCATCTGTTTCTCACTGATTTTTCCGATATCGGCAAATTTCCGATCTTCAAAGATGAGAAGTCCGAGATCATTGGCCTTTTTACAAAACGATGCCCAACCTTCTGGAGTCCAATCATCCACCATGTCGACATGCGTCTTTAATGCGACAATGGATGGGTGAACTGCATCGAGTAAATCATTCAATTCTTTCATTGTGGGTCGATCAGCAGCCAAACAAACCAGTGATTGTTTTTGAACTGCAAGTTCCATGTATTGTCGAGCCATTGGAAGGGTTGCATATTCCCAACGCTCTTTCCAAACACTTGCGGGCTCCATCAGTAACTCCCAAGAGGTGCTATCAATCATAGTTTACGGAGGATGCGCAAACCGTTTATGCAACCTAGTGGAGGCGTGAACATGGCGCAGATGCGTACCATCAAAGCAACTCTTCTCGTTGCGCTGTTGATGAACGTCCTCCTCTCGGGGTGCTTTGGCTCTCCAGAAACCGCTACACAGGACGATGAAAACACTTCGAACTATCCAGATATCTACGAGCGGCATACGCTTGAATGGAACTGGACGAGTTCGTATTCCAGAGTGCTTGAAGACGGTCCGCACCAACCACTCTCTGTCCAAGAAGCCACAATCGAAGTCGATACCTCTGGAACATGGGAAGGAGGACCAAATACAGCAGAAGTTCACCTTTCCTATTGGCTTCCATCCAATACAGAACAAGGAGATCAAGTCCCAGTAATTGCTGTCGTTAGCCCGTATTTCTCGTATGGCCAACAAGGGAGCGAATCATCACCGACAAATGTGGTTAGTGCTGGTCGTGGCGAATTTATCTACGATAATTTCCTTCCTCATGGCTATGCATTAGCACAAGTTGCAGTCTTCGCAACCGAAGAGAGCACCGGTTGTTTTGACTACAGAGGCGACGGTGAAGGGCAGGGAATTCACGCTGCAGTAGAATGGCTTGGAACTCAAAACTGGAGTAATGGAAACGTTGCTATCTACGGCAAGTCCTACGAAGGAGCAACGGCTTGGGAAGCAGCAGCTCAAGGCAGTTCGCATCTCAAGACAATCGTTCCAATTTCTGGAACAACAGCCCTTGGACCACTTCTCTACAAGAATGGAAGTGCAGAAGCACGCAGTCAAGTCATGCACTCGAATTACGGCGGCTCCATTCTAGACTATGATGCAGATGATTTGGACAACATGTGCGCAGATGTTGTAGAAGGATTCCTAGCAGGACCAACCCGATACGGTTTGGGAGAACTGGACCCATACATGGATAATTACTACGATGAACGAAGCCATATCGACAAAGCCCTTGGAAAATACAACGGAAGCATCTACTGGGTACAAGGCCTTCAGGATTGGAATGTTGATCCACATCAAGTCTTTGGAGGGCCGCCTGGAACAAATTGGTATCAAGCCTACATTGATGCAGGTTACGATGTAGCAGGAATGCTCGGCCAATGGGAACACAATTATCCAGACCAATGGTCAAAACACAACAACCAGGAATCAGGGTATGGCGGAGAAGCAATCCAGAACATGACTCGATGGGATTGGGGACAAGATCTCTTTGAATGGATGGAATACTATCTCAAAGGGATCGGAGAAAAGCCCGATTTACACGCACAAATACAACGTAATGACGGCCAGTGGCGAATCGAAGAAACATGGCCTCCTCTTGATGTTGAGCGCTTATCATTGCCACTCTCAGGCTGCAGCAACACTGGGGCTTTCGTTGGAG
>CAXDRT010000123.1:0-5912 GCA_963991835.1 uncultured euryarchaeote | reverse complement strand
ACATCAACTCCGCTAACAGCGCATGGATTGCACCCCAAGGGGGACGTCCATTGGAACCTTGATACCGATGTACTGCTTGACATTTCCGTTGCAAGAAATGAAGGAATTCTTAGTGCGCATGGCGCCCTTGTAACCGAGACTGGTGAGCGTACTGGGCGTTCTCCAAATGACAAATTTATTGTCGATGAAGAATCCACCACAAATGACGTAAATTGGGGAGATGTGAACATCTCCACAGACCTTGCAACATTCAAGAGATTGCGAGCCCAAGTTGTTGACTTTCTCTCCGAGCAAGACAACCTTTTCGTCCAAGATCTCGCATGTGGAGCTGAACCTTCTGAAGCACTCCCAATTCGTGTCATCACACACAATGCTTGGCACAGCACCTTCGCTCGAAACATGTTCGTTCGACCTACCATTGAAGAATTAGCATCCCACACACCCGATTTCACAGTCTTCCATGCCCCTCATTTCGAAGCAGACGATGCTTCGTTGAACTCAGAATGTTTTGTTATCGTCAATTATGCAGTTGGTGAAGTGATTATCGGAGGGACCAGATATGCTGGAGAAATCAAAAAATCAATTTTCTCTGTCATGAACCTCATCCTCCCGAAGAAAGGAATTCTTCCTATGCATTGTTCCGCAAATACCACTGGTGAAAACACAGCCATTTTCTTCGGTCTTTCTGGTACTGGAAAGACAACACTGTCCGCAGACCCGAAGCGCGCACTTATCGGCGATGATGAGCATGGATGGGGCGCCAATGGTGTCTTCAATTTCGAAGGTGGATGCTATGCGAAACTCATTGATCTTTCAGAAGAAGATGAACCAGCAATCTTTGCAACAACTCAACGACGAGGAACAGTTCTAGAGAACATCGTTCTCGATGCTGATGGCGTCCCTGACTTTACCGATGTGAGTAAAACACAGAACACACGCGGTTCATACCCAATAGAATTCATTGACAACAGAACGATGGATTCACGTGGAGGCCATCCACAAAATGTCATCTTCTTGACCTGTGATGCGTTTGGTGTTCTCCCACCAATCTCCCGTCTTACTCCAGAACAAGCAGCTTATCACTTCATTTCAGGATATACTGCAAAGGTTGCTGGAACTGAAATCGGTGTCAAGGAACCTCAAGCAACCTTCTCCGCTTGCTTTGGAGAACCATTCATGCCAATGCACCCTGGTGTTTACGCTGACCTTCTTTCAGAGAAAATGGAACAAAACGGTTCCACTGCATGGCTCATCAATACTGGATGGAACGGTGGCCCATACGGTGTCGGAAACAGAATGAAGATTCGATACACTCGTGCTATGCTTAACGCAGCACTCGATGGGGATCTCGACAATGTCGAATACATCACAGATGGACGATTTGGGTTTGAAGTACCAACCTCCTGCCCAGATGTGCCTTCCGAAGTCTTGCAACCAAGGACGACATGGAGTGACAAGGATGCTTACGATGCAACAGCCGACAAGTTGGCTGAAATGTTCAATACCAACTTTGAGCGATACGCAGCAGGAGTTTCTGCTTCGGTCAATGAAGCCGCTCCTCGAACAGTTTGAGTGCGAAATATTCAAAATAAACATGGTTGAAGCACAACCATGCAACCAGATGGTTCAATTCCCGCAAATCAACCCCCTGCAGCGGTTCCGATTCAAATGAATCCAGTTCAGCAACCCATGCAGGCTCAGCCAGTACAACCAATTTTGTTTGGTACAACTCAGCAACCAATGATGGCACAACAGATCATGATTCAACAAGATGGCAACGGTATGGCAGTCGCTGGATTGGTCATGGGGATTCTTGGAATCACCTGTTATTTGCTTGGTTGGCTCATTTGCGTTACATGGGCAGTAGGATGGTTGTTTGGAACCCTAGCAATCATTTTCGGCCATCTTGGTCAAGCGGAAGGAAATCGTTCAGGTACTGGAGCAGGACAAGGAATCGCTGGATATGTTCTTGGTTATTTGACAATTCTTGGCTATGTTGTTCCATTCATTCTCCTTGGTTCTCTTGCAAGCCTTTGAAGAGAGTTCCTATACACCAACCCTTTCAAAAAGGGAAGCCAACTGGATTGATTTGGGCGATTGGGGTAGTCTGGATATCCTTCCGGCCTTCGGAGCCGGAGACGTGGGTTCGAATCCTGCATCGCCCGCTCTCAACAGCATTACTGCAAGGACGTAAGCGTCCATACAGAAACGGTCTCATCCCCCCACTGTTCTTTACGAACAAAGGTAAGTCCTGAACTGGATAAAACATCATCATCAATGTTAGAAGCAATTGGTTGTTGATGAATCACATCACTTTGCACCAGATAAAACTCATCGACTAATCCCTCAGCAAGGAAAGCATGGACTGTTGTAGGCCCTCCTTCTACGAGCACTCGTTGACATTCTAAGTCCCCTAATCGGTTCAGAAGAGGAACCAATCCAGTAAAGTCAGAACCGATCCGCAATGTTTCATGCTCATCATTGTATACGATTGCATCAGGATTCGTTCGCTCATTCGGATCGAGGACCACTCGTAATGGTTGCCGCTCTGTTTCGACTCTTCGAACTGTTAGTGAAGGATTGTCGCGCTGAATTGTTTCCGCACCGACCAAGATCGCATCGCAATCCATTCGTAAACGATGGACTTCATCCAAGCACGCTTCACTTGTGAATCGTTGTGCTTGTTCAGATCGATCATCAACAGAGCCATTGGCATCAACAGCCAGTTTGACAGTTATCAATGGTCTTCTGTGCTCGCACCAATGGAGAAATGGTTTCATTTGCTGACGTGCTTCCGTCTCAAGTAAACCCGTCTTGACATTGACTCCAGCCTTCTCTAGAACGCCAATACCCTCTCCCCGAACTGTAGGATTTGGGTCATGGTGGGCAACAACGACATTCTTGACACCTGACCAAAGCAATGCTTCGGTACACGGTGGTGTTCTGCCATAATGATTGCAAGGTTCGAGTGTGATGTAGGCGGTTGCTCCATTTGGCGACTTTCCTTTTGCTTCAGCGTCGTGGATTGCCATTTGTTCAGCATGCAATCCTCCGAGATGATCGTGCCAACCCTCTGCAATGATTTCGCCGTCTTTCACAAGGACACAGCCGACTAGCGGGTTTGGACTGACTCTACCTCTGCCGCGCTCAGCCACAGCAAGGGCTCTGTGCATGAATTCGACTTCAGATTCTGACCAATTCATCATGACCCTCCATCACAGCCCAGAAGCCCTCTCTTCATGAGTGCTTGGTTTACTCCCTAAAATGGGGAAGAGTTCATGCGGAGGAGTTCTTGTCCCAAAACATGGCCTCTGCAGATGGTGAGACTTCGAACAATTCAAACACACCTTCAGTCATCGATTTCCAACCCGATACGGGAAGTAAAAAGCGGAAAGGATTGCATCGACCAATGCCTGCTCAAGTCTTTACCAAGCCATCAAATGATGGAACAAAGCCATCCAAAGTCTTCATGCTCGTCAATCCATATTCGGGAAAAAAGAAGGGATTGAAGGTTGCTGAAGCAGCGAAACAACTGCTTGAAGCCTCACAGATTGAAGTCGAAATACACCTGTCTCAACACTCTGGGCACCTTGTTGACATCGCTTCCTCATTGGATGTCCAACCCGATCAAGCAATCGCTGTTGTGGGTGGAGATGGCAGTCTTTCAGAGAGTATTACTGGATGGATGATGCAATCAAAAGATAACTCGACGATTCGATTTGGTTTGATTCCCGCAGGAACAGGGAATTCTCAAGCGCATGATTTAGGAATCAAAAGTACGGAGGATGCAATTTCAAGAATCGTTAATGGAGTAACGCAGTCCATCGATCTCGCACGAGTTGAATTAACAGAAGGATTGCCTGGTAATACCAAAGGGCAGATGGTTCGATACAGTCATAATTTGGTAACATGGGGCCTTGGTGTGGATTCTACAATCAAGGCTGAAAAGATGCGCTGGATGGGAAGCATTCGTTACGATGTCGGAATTCTTATGGCGATCATGGCCAATAATCGAAGACATGCGAGCCTCTACCTAGATGGGCATAAGATGGAAGATGATTTCACATTGTTCTTAATTCAGAACAGTCAAACTGGCGGTTCACTCCTACCGCTTGCCCCTGGAGCTTCTCTCGATGATGGATTAATGGATATTGGAATCTTGAAAAAGATGACGCGTAGAGACGTCTTGAAGGCGTTTGGCCTCCTCAAGAAAGAAGGTCGACACGTCTTTCATCCACGAGTCGACTATCATCGATTCAAACAATTACAGATTGAAACGCCAGAGCCTACGGCGATAAACATCGATGGAGAAAACATTGGTTCAACACCACTCTCGATGGAAGTTCTTCCTTCTGAAGTACAAGTATTCCATTGAAGCGATGGGTTTCAGAAACTGAAATCAGAGAATTCTTCTTCCTCATCATCCCAGGTGTTTTTGGTTTCCTCAACAGGTTCAGGTTCAGCCTCAGGTTCTTCAGCCTTTTTCACTGCTCTTCGACGACGAACCTTTGGTTTCGCCTCTGCTTCAGGCTCAGAGCGTGCAGGAGGTGATCGGGATGATGGAACGCTTGTTGGTGCGGAAGAAGATGTTGGAACTGAACTGCTTCCGAAGGTAGAGGTTGGCGGTACAAAGGATTCTGTATTCTTGATTTGCTTCTCAACACGCTTCGCATCTTCTGATTCTACGACGGAACTACCTGTTCCAAAATCAGATTTTGAGAGGCCTGAATCAGAACTCGCACTCAAAGCACTGTCGATACTGAAAGAGCCGAAACCATCGTCTTGGTCTTCCTTCTTGCTTTTCTTTGCAGGAGGTGGAGATCTGCTCTTCTTTTGTTGTTCGTTACGACGCTGATCGGGTGTTGTCATGCCAGCATCTTTTGCGTCCTTGACATCTCTTTGGACTTGAGCAGCTTTCTCGACTCCTTCTTTTCCAAGAAGTGTTAATGCGATGCTTCGAGCACTCATACTGACGCGCATGGATGAATACATGTAGGCTCCAACACCGCCGCCAATGCCGACAATGAGAAGGAACAAAATGAATCCAGTACGGCCAAGGAACGGTACATCTCCAAAGACGTATTCGTCATCAGCTTCCCCGTTCATGCTCACAGTTGAATCTTCAAATTCAATTTCTGTAACAAGGAAGAACAGTTGATTCACGTTAAAACTTCCAGCTGTAGCGACACAGTCGTTGGTTACGCCGATATCACGATTGTTTCCACCTTGAGGGTTTTGTGCGAGAACAGGACCATCGACGAGATAACCTGAGATTCGAACTGCTTGGTGGAATTGACCGAGTGAAGCAATTCCATCGTTGATGTTTTCACTCGCAGGAATGAGGCCTAGAACAAACCATTTCGAATCGGAATCACCATCGACACTGTCCAAATCAACAGTCCCTTGCCCTGTCTTTGGCTGGACTGGGACGTCCCATTCTTTGACTTCAATTCGCTCGCCAGCACCTGAAAGAACATTCTTTGCATCGGTGAATGACATCTCTTCTATTGCAACAGCTGCGGTTGTTGCAAATGTCAGATTATTGTTGTTGAGATCAGAGTTGTGTGAATCGTAGATTATGCTTGCACTCATGTACCCTTCAAACTTAATTTTTCCACCTTTGTCGGATCCAACTTGTCCATCAAGGCATCCACGTTCTGTGTAGGTATTGGTGATTTTTTCATCACCGAGTGTGGAAGTGAATTCGAACGTTCCATCACCATTACGTTCAACGAAAATCGAATCGTCCCATTCGGGTGCTACAGGTGCTAAACACCCTGCGAGAACAAACAGAGAAGCGAGAAGTAAGCCCAGCAACCCTTGGCGCATGAAAGGTACAGAGAGGGTATAGTTTGTGAATGCTTCTCCTAAATTGGATGGTGGCGCGGCGAGAGGGATTCGAACCCCCGAGT
>CAXDRT010000122.1:0-5913 GCA_963991835.1 uncultured euryarchaeote | reverse complement strand
TAGCACCACCGCGTCCATCACCAATTCGATAGGTTCCAGCTGCGTGCCAAGTCATGCGAATGAAGAACGGCCCATAGTGCCCATAGTCTGCTGGCCACCAATCTTGGCTATCAGTCATCAAAGCATGAAGGTCTTTTTTCATTGCAGCATAATCCATGGAGTTGAAAGCGTCCTTGTAGACAAAGTTCTCACCCATTGGGTTTGATTTTTTATCATGCTGATGAAGAATAGCTAAATTGAGTTGGTTTGGCCACCAATCATTATTCTTCATTCCAGTACTTGGCGCGCTGATTGCGCCATGCATTACTGGACATTTTTCATCTGAGTCATTAGTATCCATTCCTTTCATTTTTCGCCCTACCTTTCTCTAGTTAAATCTCTTATATGAACATGTAGTTGAGATGGTTGAAGAACCAAAATAGCATACTGTAAACTATACTCTCAAAATGTTATCTAATTGAGAGGATACGAGTTATTGTAGACAACGAAAAGTCGATAAAATTTCATATCGCTTTCAAATCATAGCCAGATTCGTTTATGTAGAGGCCATTTCTAGCAATGGTATGAACCGACGTACATCTCAGAATCAACGCAAAGTTCGAGTTTCCAGCAATAAACGTCGCAAGCCAAAGAAGAAGGTTGTTGAACAACCAAAAGAAGAGGTTGTGGATGCCTCTTGTCAAATTCAAGGCTGCGGTTGTGGCAACTGATTATTTGGCAATAAGCGATTGGTCTCATCTGGGTCGATCATCACTGCGACGAGAATAACGAATGTCTCGAGTAACCCTGCAAGCAAAAACAACGTAGGATAATCAAATCGAGTTGCGAATGGATCTGTTAACTGATAGCCAATAATCGCTGAAAGATTCATCATAGCCATATACCCTGTAAACTGGGTGCCGCCGACCTTACCCCACGTCACTCTCATCATCAGTGAGTATGTATTGATCGCCACCATAGCCCACGCAATTGTATGAAGACACCATATTGACATCATGAACAGTTCACTTCCCCACAATGGCTCTGTTAAGCCCCATATCAAATTCAGTATTGCTGCACCAAGTGCAGAATAAATGATGATGAGTTTTCCTCCAAAGCGTTTTCCTAACTGTCCTCCAATCATGTATCCAATCATTGTGACTACCAGAATAAGTCCACCCTTAGTAGCATTGAATTGTTCCTCGGACCAACCCAGTTCTCGAACGAACAAGAGTGGTAAAACTGGAATCATGAAGAAGGAGAGGGACATGACAAGGCTGAGCCCAATTCCTAACTGTGCTGAGCGCAGTGAGAATGCAGTTTTCACATCTGAAATGATATCCTTGATATCTCTCTTTTCCTCCTCATCTTCCCAAAATGGTAGATCTGAATCTTCACTCCATGGGAACCGCTTCTCGCCAGGTCGTTCTGTCATGAACAACGGTACCAGCATAATGATTACGAGGATTGGAATTTGCAAGAAAATGGCCCCTTTAATTCCAACAAAGCCAATGATTGTACCTAACCCTGCACCTCCGATGATTCCTCCCACTGCTTTTGCAGTGAACATGTAACTGTTGACCTTTTCAAGTTCATGTGGCTTGAGTACATCGACTGCGAGGGCATCTGTACTTACGTCTTGAAGAGATGTGAAAATATTGTAAATCAAAAACATCGTTGCAATAACTGTCAAATCATTGGTCGGGTCTGGAATGAAAAGCATTGCAGACAGAGAGATGATCATTCCCAATTGAGCGATGAGAACCCAAGGTCTTCTCCTCCCCATCTTTGGATATTGGAATCGATCAATGACTGGCCCCCAAAGGAATTTCACCGACCAGGGGAGCGTTCCAAGCGTAAGCAGTAACGCAAGTTCTCCAGCACTAACGCCTTCACCAGCAAGGAAGGTTACGAATGTGACTGTGATGAAACCCCAGGGGATCCCTTGGGCCACATACAAAGCACACAATGTGAGTACCCGTGCGCGATAGCTGTCTTCCAATGTTTTTCCTTCAGGTAATCGTTCAACGTGTTCAGTTTCTTCTGATTCCTCTTCAAGAACAACTCCCAATTGGAAACGATCGCTTCTCATCGTAATGAAGCCGACAAACAAGATTATTCCAATGAACCAAGGTGAAAACAAAACAATTGAGATAGCCCCTTCGCCGACAGATAGTGCTGTTGCTTCGCTCTCATCGACTGGTTGATTTGGATTGAGTGCGCCTGGGTCTGAGGCATTCAGGATAGGAAAAAGCCCCTCTACAGTCAAACCGGCAGTGTTGTCCGAGTAATACATACGGAATTTTGGCTCACATCCTGCAATGAGTTTAGCTGGATCGAGGCATTCAAGTGTTGTTGGCCCAGGTTTGTTGAATTGAACCTGTAGGACAGGAAGCGTGCCTTCTTCCCAATAGGACATGTTTTCCGTGATTTGGATATTCCAGTTTATCTGCTCTTCTTCATACGTTGGAACAACAAATTCTTGTTGAGCAAGAACTTCTGAATCCTTTAGAAAAGAAAGAACAAGATCGTCTCCACTATTTTCTGTTGATTGTATGAGGAAACCAAGACTGAAAGCAATGCTACCTTCTGAATCAAGAAACAATTCTTGCGATAGAGGGTTGCTCAATGAGCAGGAAAAATCGATGTTTTCGGTCTCCTCAAATTCACCAAATCCAAACTCTGTTGTTTCGTCTGATCCAAAATGGGTGAAGCAATTTCCGTTCGCAAGAGACGCATCTCCCCATAGATACATTGTGTCATTTTCGGGAGTTGGTTGGGTGGCATCTGAGACCTGTCCAGACACGCTGGAGGCGAACAGGCTTGTGAGCAAAACCAAACAAAACCCAATACAAGTCACACGATTTTTGTTCTGAATTGAGATGCCCCCCTTGGCTTTTCCCTTCAGTTCGTAGTATGAATACCTTCACTGGTCTTGCACAGATAAACTTCTATCAATTTATTCTTGTTCTTTGAAACGAGGCTCTTCTAAAGTTAGGCGTTGAAAATTGATCATTATCAAACTTGAAATGATGAATAATGGAATCATAAATCCGACAAACCCACTCTCCTTCAGCCATGGAGGTGATGGGATTTCTACATCTCTCCACCAACGATAATCTGGGTTTTCTCCACCGAGCACAAACGATTCTCCAATGTACGGAGTTGAAACTGTTTGATTCAAGAGTTCACCTGCAGCGGTAACACGTTCAAGAGGAGCATTCCATTTGTGGAGAGAAAGGACATATTTGGTGTTATGAATTGGAAGGATTGTTGATGCCTCGAGGTCAATTGATGCTTGAACGGATTGTTCGGGAAACATGTGGATGCTTGACCACGCCTCGTTGTATTGTCCGGCTTCGATGATAGCAATATCGAATGGACCGTACTTATCGCCAATCTCAGCGTATTCCTCCGAGTAGCCACTGTCTCCGCTGAAGAATATCTTATGGCCATTGAAATCCAAAACCCACGATCCCCACAAAGTATTGTCTCCAGAGAGTCCGCGTCCACTGAAATGTTGTGATGGTGTAAGTGCGATGAAAAGTTCTGAGGAGACATTGTACTCATCGTACCAGTCGAATTCAATGATATTCTCGGAAGGAATGTCCCATGTTGTCAAATGGGATTTAACACCGAGTGGTACGAAGAACTCTGCTCCTGCAAGAGATTGAATTGTCCCCATATCCAGATGATCATAGTGATCGTGTGAAATGAACACATAATCAACTTGAGGTAAATCTTCAGTGTCATATGTATGCTCATATGCAAAGGGGGAAGGGCCGAAAATGAGAGGGTCGAGTTCTCCGTCACCAAGGATGGGATCCATCAAAATCGTTGTGTTGTGAGATTGAATGAGAATGGTCGAATGTCCAAACCAAGTGATGCTCACATCTGATTGATTCAACGGTATATTTTGATACTCTTTTGTTGGTAAAACAATATCAGGATTTCTGTCATCATCACCTACCATATAGTCCAAGAGTGTACCGAAAAAAGAGCCTGTAGAAACACTTGTTTCATTTAAATTATTGAATTTACCGTCATAATAATTCGGCGAATCGTATGAGCCCGGATCGCCTCCAACCTGAGGTGAAAGGTTGAGAAAAGCAGTTGCTGAAAGAAGGATAATGATAACGAAAAACAAAACCATTGTCGAGAATATTTTCGCTTTACGTTTGAAACTTGGAGTTTGTAAATCTGTTTCTTTTTTAGTGTACACTGAAGTTCTGCATAACAGATTAATACTTACCCGAACAAGTAAAACAAGAATGATTATGAAATTTACAGATTGTAAATTGTTGCGATAAAACCACAACATGAGCGTAAACAGTAAGAGAACCTTCCCCGTTGACTTTATTTTTTTGTGATGTTCATCAAGCATCATTGCTTCACCTAGTGATTCTCGTTAAAGATTTCAAGAGAAGATCAAACGATTCGGTCGATGACACGTACGTGGTCTCCACGCATGTTGAGAGTCATTGGAATCGGTTGTTCGTAAAGTTCCATACTGACTTCTTCCTTGGTTTCTGAAACACTTGTTACACGAGCCTTTTCGCCCTTGAATGCACCTGAAACAATTTCGACGATGCAACCAACTTCGATCCCCGCTGTAACAGCCTTTGGTTCCAAGTATGGCAAGATGTCCAACAGTGGAGCTTCTCCAGGAAGTACGGTTTTAGCGTTCTTCAGAGGTGTTTGAGTAATTCCTCTTCGAGCACTTGGATCTCGGCCACCAGAGCGCCCAATCAACTTCTCGACGTGGTGAAGTGCACTTGATTCGACGAAAAGATATCCTCGCATGTTGTTTGGATGGAGAACAGAGAATATTTCTCCTTGGAGCGAAGTTAGCGAACCGCTTCCGTGGAGACGTGCATACATTTCATCAGCAACACGTTGTTCGGAACCAATCGCTGTTTTGACGATGTAGAGGAACGACCCGACAGATCCGTACATTTCACGGAACAACTTCTCAGAGCCTTCCATGTCACTCATATTTGAGAAGACGCAGTTGTATTCAAGCAACTTACCTGGGTCAATCCATTCGTGAGAAACGTAACGTCCTGCTGGTACGACTTCCTCGGAACTTGTTGCAACAAGGATCGGCATAACATCGACAAGTGAACGACCCATGTCGACACCACGTTCTGGACCTGTTCCAAGATATTCGAGTGTTTCAAGAGGAAGTCCAGTTGCTTCAGTTACACGTGCAAGAACTTCTTCTGGAGTATCTCCAGCGCCCCAAACACCATCCCAAAGACCAGGGAAATCATTGTCGTCCTTACTTCTGTTAAGCAGCAACAACTTTTCTTCAAATCGTACAAAAACAATAAACGCTTCAGTCATCAATAATCACCAACTAATCCTCAGATTCCGAATACATCGTGAATCAACCAAGGAAGGAAATTGTCCATAAGAACGAGTAAGATAAATCCGATTGCTCCAAGAACGAACAGACCAATACCACAGATGATGCTGGTTTGCTTGAATTCTTGAGGCGTCGGCTTTCGCGCCATTCGAATAATTCGAGCCCAAGAGCCACGGGAAATCTTACGGAACTGTGCTTCTATCCAGTCTTGACGGTCCTGAACAGCATCCTCGAATGTGCGTGAATCATCTTTTTTATCCGACATGGTACAACCTCGTGCTTTCCTACCGACCCAACCCCCTATTATAACCACTTCCACGCGAATTGGTTTCCGAAACGAAGCAATATTCGGCAAGAGTTGATGAGGGGTGAACGGATGCGTAGCCTTGTATGGCTTCGCCTGACCCTTATGCTACTCTAGGTGTTTCTCGAAACGCCTCGGATGCTGAGATTAAACGAGCATTTCGAAAACTTGCTCGTAAACACCATCCCGATCGTAATCCAAATGATGCCGCTGCTGAAGCCAAATTCAAAGAGGTTCAAGCCGCCTATGAGACGATTGGAGA
>CAXDRT010000121.1:0-5936 GCA_963991835.1 uncultured euryarchaeote | reverse complement strand
ACTTGACCCTGGTGGCTACATCATAATCAACGGTACTGAGCGTGTCCTCATCTCTATGGAAGACCTTGCACCAAACAGAGTCACCGTTGAGATCAACAAGCGTACTGCAAAGCGTACTGAAGTCGCTAAGATTTTCTCTCAAAAGAACGGTATGCGCAAACCACTCACAGTCGAAAAGCGACGTGATGGTATGCTCATGGTTAAGGTAAGTACTGCAGGTACAACTCCAATTCCTGTTGTTCTCCTCATGAGAGCTCTTGGAATCGAAAACGATCAAGAAGTTTTCACTGCTATCTCAGGTCCTCAAGAGACCTTCAAGTACATCGTTGCAAACATCAACGAAGTCAATGGTGACGAAAGACAAGAAGGCGAGTACGATGTCAAGAGTACCAACGAAGCATACGAATGGCTGCAAAAGAAATTCGCTGCAGGTCAACAAAAGGAATACCGTGAAGCACGTGTAAACCAACTTCTTGACAGAGAACTTCTCCCTCACCTTGGTGACCAAACCGAAGACCGAAAGAAAAAGGCTATCTTCCTCGGAAGAATTGTCCGCCAAGTTCTCGAAATGGCACTTAACGACTCGGAACCGAATGATAAGGATCACTACGCGAACAAGCGTGTTCGACTTGCAGGTGACCTTATCGAAGATTTGTTCCGTGTTTCATCCGGGCAACTAGCTCGTGACCTAAAGTACCAACTTGAGCGTCATCACAATCGTAAGAGAGAACTCAAGATTACGTCCTGTCTACGACCGGATGTTCTATCTTCAAAGATTCTCCACGCGCTTGCTACTGGTAACTGGGTTGGAGGTCGATCTGGTGTAAGTCAACTTCTCGACAGAACAACATACCTTGCTTCCCTCTCACACATGAGAAGAGTTACATCTCCTCTTGTTCGAAGCCAACCTCACTTCGAAGCCCGTGACCTTCACCCTACGCAGTGGGGACGTCTTTGTCCAAACGAGACTCCAGAAGGACAGAACTGTGGTCTTGTAAAGAACGCTGCTCAAATGGTCGACATCTCTGAAGAAATCGATCCTCACGAAGTTCGTGAGCGTCTTGATGAACTGGATGTGTACCAACCAGATGACTGGACCGACGGTGATAGAATTCACGTTAACGGTGACATCTATGGTATGCACAAGAAGGGTAAGAACCTCGTTAACCACTTCAAGAATGCACGCCGCCGAGGAACCATTCCTTCGGAAGTTTCCATTCGTCACGATATCGAAAACCGAGACATCTTCATCAATACAGACAAAGGACGAATTCTACGTCCTCTGCTTGTTCTATACGATGGTACACCTCGTCTCGAAAATCATCATCTCGTCGACCTTGCTGCAGGTAACATTACCTTCAAGGATCTCGTAAACGATGGTATTGTCGAATGGGTAGATGCTGAAGAAGAAGAAGATCTCTACATTGCCCCAAGACCGTTCGTTCTTCCTGAAGCTGTCCCAAGTGGCAAGTTTGCTGGCCGACCAGTAACCCATGAAAAGATTCGATGGGTCAACCTCGGAGAACCTGGTGAATCCGATGCTGTTCTAGAAGCAGAAGTTCGAATGCCAAATGGTACAATAGAAGTCGCTAAGTTGAAAGTTCCACTCCTCTTTGGAGCAGAACACACTCACGTTGAAATCGATCCACAACTGGTCCTTGGTGTGTGTGCATCTCTTATTCCGTACCCAGAACACAACTCAACCCCTCGTGTTACAGGTGGTACTGCAATGGTCAAGCAATCGCTTGGTCTACCGAGCGCAAACTACCGTCTACGCCCAGATACACGTGCTCACATCTTGCATTACCCTCATCGTTCAATCGTCCGTACAGACGCTATGAAGACCACAAACTTCGATGAGCGACCTGGTGGTCAGAACTTCATCGTTGCAATCATGTCTCTACACGGTTACAACATGCAAGACGCTGTGATCATGAATCGTGCATCAGTCGACCGTGGTCTCGGACGTTCAACCTTTAACCGAACCTACAACGCAGAACGCCGCCGATTCCCAGGTGGTCAAGTTGAAGAGATTGAAAAGCCTGGAAACAAGCTTACTGAAGTAAAGGGATTGAAACCTGCTGAAGCATACTCTCATCTGGAAGATGACGGATTGCCTCTCCCTGAAACATACCTCGAAGGTGGAGATGTCCTTGTTGGAAAGACAAGCCCTCCTCGATTCCTCGAAGAATCGAACAGTGGTGCTTTCCTTATGGCACAAGAGCGTCGAGAATCTTCGATGCTCGTTCGTCACGGAGAGAAGGGATGGGTCGACAACGTATACGTCACTGAATCCGACAACTCAGGTCGTCTTGTTCGTGTTATGGTTCGAAGCCATAAGGTTCCAGAAGTTGGAGATAAATTTGCTTCCCGTCACGGACAAAAAGGTGTCATTGGAAGACTCGTTGAGCCTGAAGATATGCCATTTACACAAGATGGTGTCGTTCCTGATTTGATTATCAACCCTCACGCTATTCCATCCCGTATGACAGTAGCACACGTTCTGGAAATGATCGGTGGTAAAGTTGGTGCTATGGAAGGACGTCGTATCGACGGAACTGCATTCCGTGGAGAAAAGGAAAGCAGCCTACGTGATGGACTTGTCCGTAATGGGCTTGCTCACACTGGCCGTGAAATCATGGTAAATGGAGAAACAGGTGAATCATACCCTGCTGAAATTTTCGTTGGATGTATCTATTACCAGAGACTCCACCATCTTGTCAGTTCCAAGATTCACGCCCGTTCCCGTGGCCGTGTTCAAATTCTTACCCGTCAACCAACAGAAGGTCGTGCCCGTCAAGGTGGTCTTCGATTTGGTGAGATGGAGCGTGATTGTCTGATTGCACACGGTGCATCGATGGTCATCAAAGACCGTCTACTCGATGAGTCTGACGGAATTGACATGTTTGTATGTGCTCAATCAGGGCATATTGCATGGTACGATCCAAAACGCCGAACCTACGTCAGTCCAGTTCATGGAGATGGTGCGGAAGTCTACAAGGTACAGACTTCTTATGCATTCAAACTTCTACTGGATGAAATGAAGAGTCTCGGGGTTGCCATGAGACTAGAACTGGAGGACCGAAGATGAGCCGAAGAACAACACTAATCCCAAAGCGAATTGCACAAATTCGTTTCAGCTTGATGGACCCGAGTGAAATCCGTAAGATGTCGTCTGTGGAAGTCAAAACTCCGGATACCTACAAGGACGATGGACGTCCATACAACCAAGGATTGATGGATTCTCACATGGGTGTTATCGAACCTGGTTTAGTTTGTCCAACTGACAACTGTAAGTATGACGAATCACCTGGTCACTTTGGACATATTCAACTTGAACTTCCGGTCATTCACATCGGTTTCGTAAACCTCATCAAGACAGCATTGAAGTCAACATGTAACTCCTGCAGTCACGTTCTACTTCACTCTGCAAAGGAAACTCACCCTTCGAACCCAGAACTCTCTGAACAGGATTACTACCGATCTCGTATTCGTGATATCATCACCAAGCACGGTGTTGGTTCAACAGAATTCTCAAGCATCATCAAGGAAGTCGAAAAGATTGCATCTGCAAAGAACCGACGTACTTGTATGCACTGTGGAGCTCTCCAAGGAGAAATCCGTCTTGACAAACCAACGACATTCAAGGAGAAGACCGAGAATGCTACAACAGGTGGAAAAGAGACTGAAAGAAAGATGAATCCTCGTGACGTTCGTGAGTGGCTTGCAAGCATTCCACCAGAACACTTGATTTTCATTGGAATGGACAAGCAAAACCGACCAGAATGGACTGTTTTGAAGGTTCTACCAGTTCCTCCTATTACTGTTCGACCATCGATTACACTTGACAGTGGAGACCGTTCAGAAGACGACCTAACACACAAACTCGTTGACGTTCTACGTATCAACCAACGTTTGCAAGAGAACCGTGATTCTGGTGCACCTCAATTGATTGTTGAAGATCTTTGGGAACTTCTCCAGTACCACGTTACAACCTACTTCGATAACCAAACATCTGGTATCCCTCCTGCACGACACCGATCTGGCCGTACACTGAAGACTCTGACACAACGACTCAAGGGTAAGGAAGGACGTTTCCGTTCTAACCTATCCGGTAAGCGTGTTAACTTCTGTGCACGTTCCGTTATCTCTCCTGATCCATACCTTGGAATCAACGAAGTTGGTGTTCCTAAGAAGGTTGCAAAGGAATTGACCGTACCTATTCGTGTTACTCTTCGTAACAGAGAACAGATGCGACAAATGATTCTACGTGGTCCTGATGTCCATCCAGGTGTTAACTACATCGTTCGCGGTGATGGTCGACGTGTTCGAATCAACCCTCGAAGCCGTTTGATCAATGCTGGTTTCCGATGTCACAATCCTGAATGCCACGCTGGAGATGCACTGAAGGGTGAACCATATCCTGGATTAGCATATGGATTGAACCAAGTTCTCTTTGCACCGAACTTCCTGCCAGGTTTGGTTGTTCGTGAAATTCAGAATCTTGAAGGAAGTGGGCTTGAAGAGATTACTTATGCAGTCGATGATGATGCAACGCTTCGTAATCTCCGTGGAGAAGACGAACATGGTCATCCTCTGCCTGAAGACGATCCTCGTGCAGTTCTCCATTACCGATGGTTGCACGAACTTGGTCAAGCAGACAACCCAGATCCAGAGCCATTCCCTGAGCATCTTGAAATTCGTTGCCCTCACTGTGGTAGCCCTGAAGATGAATACGGTATGCCAACACCTCTCGAAGATCGACTCTCGACTCTCGACGTTCGTGGTAATCCAAAGCCAGGTATGCAAGTAGAACGCCACCTTATCGATGGAGACGTTGCAATCTTCAACCGACAACCATCCCTTCACAGAATGTCGATGATGGTTCACGAAGTACGTGTCATGGAAGGAAAAACATTCCGATTCAACCTCGCAGTATGTACTCCTTACAACGCAGATTTCGACGGTGACGAGATGAACCTTCACGTTATTCAGTCTGAAGAAGCACGTGCAGAAGCAAAGATTCTGATGAGAGTGCAAGAACACATCCTCACACCTCGTTATGGTGGAGCGGTTATTGGTGGTATACACGATCACATTTCTGGTGCTTACCTTCTTTCACGCCCAGGAACAACAGTACTCAAGTCCCATGGTCTTGAGATGCTCGGAAGCATTGACTACACAGGAGAATTACCTGAGATAATCAAGGATGAAAATGGAAAGGATGCATTCAGGGGTCACGATTTGATTTCCCTGATTATTCCAAACAACATCAACCTTCACTTCATGTCTAGAAGTCGTGATGAAGTTCACGTTCGAAATGGAAATGTTTCGGGAACTCTCGACAAGCGTGCAATTGGTGCTGAAGACGGTCGTTTGTTGGACGCTATCGTTCAAACAAATGGTTCAGAAAAGGGAGCACAATTCCTTAATGAATTTACTCGACTTTCGATTGCAGCATGTACATCACTTGGATTTACAACGGGTATTGATGATGAAGATTTGACTTCAGAGGCGCTTGATGCTATCCATGCAGCAAACGCAGAAGCTGGCGAACTTGTTAACAAAGAACTTGCACACTTCGAATCTGCTAAGGGAGATCCTCGAAAGTACGAACCTCGTGCTGGTCGAACAATGCGTGAAACTCTTGAAGAGAACATCATGGTCATGCTCGATGAAGGAAAGCAAGCTGCTGGTGACGTTGCGAAGAATGAATTGAACCAATCTGGTTCAACCAACGCTGCTGTAAACATGGCGATCTCTGGTGCTCGTGGTTCAATGGATAACCTGAACATGATGGCTGGTTCGATTGGACAAGCAAAGGTTCGTGGAAAGCGTCTCGAACGTGGATACGATGACCGTGTTCTTCCTCACTTTAAGCGTGGAGGACGTGGTGCAGAAGCTGTCTCTTATACACATCTCCGAGCCCACGAGAC
>CAXDRT010000120.1:0-5972 GCA_963991835.1 uncultured euryarchaeote | reverse complement strand
TTTTTTTTTTCAAGCAGAAGACGGCATACGAGATCTAGTACGGGCTCGTGGGCTCGGAGATGTGTATAAGAGACAGTCTCTATTGAGGGCACGTAGAGGCGTGACGTAGAGAATGGCGAGAGGGTCCCATTCTTCGACTTTACATCTGTGAAGTAAGGGCAATACTGCAGCGAGTGTTTTTCCCGATCCTGTTGGAGCGATGAGGAGTCGATCTTTCCCTTCTGCTAACTCAGGCAGTGCAGCCTCTTGAATCGGTGTGGGTTCCCAACCACGTTTCTCTATGAAGGATTGCAGTTGTGGGTGCAGTTGGGAAAATACATTTGACATACTCTCCCCCTCCCCGTAGAGAGTGGTGATTGGGCTTCCTTCTTGAGGATTTGTAGTTCAATGAGCAACGTCAATCGTCGTCATCGTCGTACTCGTCATCATCGTACTCATCATCGTCATCTTCCCAGTCTTCATCATCTTCTGCGAAAGCTCCGTCTCCGAGGTCAACTGCAGTTCGTGATGCGACTGTTGCAACAACAACCAGAATGAGGATTGTAGAGATTGCGAAAATCCATGCCAACGGTTGCTCACGTGGTGAGTCGAGCCAGCCAAGATATTCTCCATAAGCGATGTTGATGTCGTGCTCTGCGGTATTGTCGTTATCGTTTACTTCAACTAAGATATTTCCATAATCGGCTTCAACTCGTACTCTGTCGACATCTTCCACTTCCCAATCAACAGTGATTGAGATTACTTCTCCTTCTCCAATTCCGATAATTGTCTTTACATCGAATGGTGTAGTATCATCTCCTGCAAAGAATGCAACCTTGAATTGGGAATCGGTACTGCCGCCGTTGTTGACAACTGTACCTGTTATTTCAACAGAAGAACCTGGAGAAACGTGATCATCAGAGACTTCGATTGACTTGACTCGCAATTCCGGACCAACAGCTCCGAGTCGGACCCATTGACGTTCAAAGTCTGTATCATCAAAGGCAAGTTCAGGAATCGGACTCGCTTCAGAGTTCGATACTACTGGGAATTGGTTTCCAGCAGCATCCCATCCAGTCATGTAAAATCCAACGAAATCACCCGCTTGAGGGTTAATTGTCCCACCAGCAGTAATGTCAACTTCACCAGTCCAATAGACGACTTGATCGACTTGTTGCATTCCAAGTAGAGCTGAGCCTGCACCGATTGTAACGGTTCGAGTCTGGTCACGCATCACCCAGTGAATCATTTGTTCAGAACCAGTCAAATCAGCATCTTCAGAGCCTTGGAATTCAACATAGATGGATGAAAGATCATTTGTCGAAGAAACATCGATGACGTTCAATGGAGCCATTCGACGAACAACTCGAGGCGCAGCGTCGTCAACAACTACACGTAGAGTTGTTGAAACCAATGTCCCAGTCATATCTTCTCCACGCCCTGGTATGTTGGTTATTGAGATTAAACACGTACGTGTAGGTGATGATTGCAATGTCTTAGCAGAGTCGAGTGGAACCTCAATCAAGTATTCGCCATCATCGGTAAGTGAGCCATCGCTCCACAATTTTTCACCATCGAAGACTTCCACCAGAATACCAACGTTTCGAGGTGCAGGAACGTTACTTCCTTCGTAGACAACGCGTCCACTAAACGCCAATCGATCGTCCTTACGAACACGAGTGCCATCTGCAACTTGTCCTGTTCTTGGTTCACTTACATCCTCCACGGTGTAATCTGTAGGGGAGAGTGTGAAATCATTCTCAATCCTGAATGTGTGTTCCAAAATCAACAACATATCGTCCTCAGGAGAGCCACGTTCTTTGAAAACAAGTGCAAGGTCGCCCATTTCTTCATCTGGCCAATCCCACGCGAAAGTAAATTCAAACGTTACAATAATCCAAGGAAGGCCTGATTCATTGGTTGTTTCATACATCATGCTTTCTTGGCTAAGATGGATGTATTTACTCTCGCTCCAGAATGTATCGTTCAATCCAGAGTAAGAAATTCGTTGGGCATCTCTGCTTGGGTTTGGTCCTTCAAAGTCAAAGACGAGTGATATGTGTTCGAAATCGATAGCGGTGTTGGCATCGATGAATCCAACCGTAATGGATTGTTCAAGGCCTGCGTATACTGCTTGATTATCGCTGTGCCCAACCCATTCGAGGCCTGTAAAGACAGCAGCGGAATCTTTTCGAGTCTGGAATGTAGCATCATCGAAATTGAATCCTGGTCCAGATTCAAGTTCGTAGACAACGCCTTCAGAATCGGCTTGAGTGTAGTAGAGTGGATTACCAGCTTGGTCGCCACCTTCCCAGTAGTAAGACACTCGGCCCATGTTCGGATTTCTCGAGTGATCGATTGTTGTGATGAACCACTTGTTGTTGTCCTCACTCATGTTCGTGACTTGCTTACTTGCGTATTCTCCATCATCAGCGATTCCATTTCTGTTAACATCATGGTCTGCTTCAACCCAATATTTGAGCGTCAATTCCATTGGAACTCCAACTGCATCACGGACCAAGACACTGACGTCTTGTTGGTTCACACCAGCTTCGTAGGAGCCATCTGTTGGATACAATTTAACTCGCTCTGGCGGAGTTGCATCAACCTTGAACGTTCTTGCCCAATCTGAATTTGGTTGCATCACATGCGTAGGATTACGTTCATTGTAGGTCTGAACTTCGTACGTTAGTCCATCTGGGACGTCAATTTCAGGAGTTACAATGCTGATGAAGAAAGAACCGTTGTTGTTCGTAGTATCTCGAGCGGTTGATTCAACCCATCCGTTACGAGAGACACGCACGTCAAAGGCGCTGTCCAGCGGAGCATCGTCTGAGTCCATGAACCACATAGCGCCTTGGAAATAGAGTGTTTCTCCAGCGGAGACCCAAGCATTGTCGGGGACGTCATCACGAACCAAATCTCCTTCATTGTCTCGAACTTTCATCCAACCAAGTCCAAAGGTCCGGTTTACTAAGAGGCCTTCATCGCTAATGAGATCAAGAGGAGAGAATCCTGCGGAACCACTGTCGTCAAGACAACCTGTCTTGAATCGGACACTGTTTTGATCTGGGAATTCACTTGTAATTCTAAACAACCAGTGAATTTCAAGAATACTATTATTGAGAGTAGAATATGAATTTCCATCCATGACAACATACCCTTCTGGGTCGTTTGGTGACGGGAAGATGTCCCCATTCTGCCAGAACAGTGTCGGGTTCGCAGCAGAAGAAGTCGTCATCAATGTGAGAGTTGCCTCTCGAATAGCAGTTGCACTTTCCCCAACAATGTGCCGAGTGATGACTTCGTATGGTTCGCTACGTTCGTGGAGTATTTCTCCTTCAGGAATATTGATTTCAAGATTCACTGTTTGCATGATGTAGGTCACGCTGAACGATGTTAGAGTCAGAATACCACTGCTCTCAGATGTCAAATCAATTGGTATGTCCACGAATCCTTGGCCAGTATCTGGAATCCGATCGTTGAAGGCCTTTACGATAATACTCGTGGCACCTACTGCATTAACCGTTTTGGAGCCAACCAAAGGTCCATTTTCGCTCCAACCGACTGTTGGATTCAATGGTGGATTAAATCCAGCAGGGATTGGGTAAGGCGCTTGAATTTCAAAACCTGGATTTGAAGGAGCGTTGCTGTGCAGAGCAACCTGAATGTCTTCTAGAACGGGCGTATTCGCTGAATTCGAGGTTGAGAATGAAACCTTGATGCAAAGATATCCATAGCTCGGTGTTGTGAAAGCCTTGGTGAGTCCTGATTGCCCGAATGTGGTCAATCCATTGCTGCAAAGGCTTGAGGTACTACCCCCTAGTTGCACGCTCATCGATGTACCTGATGGGATGGTAGCATTGTAGTGAATTGTTGCTGCAACATAGGTTGGGAACGGATTATTGTAATTTGAACGGACATAGAAATTTCCACTGGTGTAGTAATTTGTTGTGTATTGAACAGTGACCTGATCGAGGATAGGAGTAACTGTTGAAGTTCCATTAAGCGTTGCTCTCCATGTGATTTTATTTCCAGAAGCAGAGAATTTCTTGGTGTCCCCGACAGATACTGATTTCCATGTCACTCCGTCATCATTTGATACGTCGATATCAATTGATGTTCCTGTAGGAATATAGCCGATTGCACTTTGCAACTTTATTTCATCAACGGAACGACTGGAGGTTGTGGTTTTTCCAAGGATTGTTGTGCTGGTTGTTGTCGGTGTTCTTTCGTCAAAGACAGCCCCATCGCCCCACATGTGGATTTTTCGAGAGACACTGTTGCAGTATGAGGTGTAGTAACAAGCGAACAATATTTTCCCACTCTCATCATCTTGTGAAAGTCCGTAATGGCCGCCGTTTGGCATCTCTTGTATCCCCATCTTATCGAGACTGAATCCATTCATGGTGAAATGGTGGTGTCGTGAGCCTTGCATGTTGTATTCATTGAGAATGATACGAGGCAAGTCAACCACAAGGCCAGAGTTCTGATTTCCAGCGGTTGAGGTCGTTTTGTAATTGTAATCCACCGCAGATCCAAGAGACCATGTAGAACTGATTGAGGATGGGTTGGAAGGGTTAACTTCCATGAGATATCTGTTGTAGGTTGGATATGTTGAAGAGTCGTAGTAACTAACGAAGAGTTTTCCAGTATCTTCATCGAAATCAACCCCTGTGAGGTATGTTGGGTAGTTGTAATTGGTGTAACTCGAGCAAGACCATTGCGTCTTTGCTGCATTCAGTGTCCACTTTGTCAAGTAGTAGTAGGAGTAAGAAACCGTCCAAATATTTCCATTCGAATCAACAGCAGCATCGTACCAATAACTGGAAACTGAGGAAGTACATCCAGTAGTGACAATACTTGCAGTACCGAGATACGCTCCGGTTGTAGCGTTGAATCTCTGAATTGATGGTGCAGTGTACATCGAAGTACTTGTGTATCGGGTTGAATGAATCTCGTCATCAGATACTTGGACAACGATGCCTCTGTAATTCCAAGCAGCTGTAGATGATACTGATAGATCAGTAAATTGTTTCGAAATGCTGTTGTACCCTTGATCTCCAAGCGCTACGAATTGTCCAGTAGAATTGAGAGTGGCTGAACTTGTGCTGGAAAGGTCATTTGAACCTCTGAAAGTGACGGCATTATTCGTAGGGTTCCCTCGCAATGCAATTTCGTCGTTTGCAGTTTCAAGATTGGTTCTTGCTCCATATGGGAATCCGTTAGGACCTCCAGACCATTGCCCAGTTCCAACGCTGCCGAAATCCCTGTTGTTGGTCATGTTGTTCCAGGTCGTTGTGCTCGCTTCTCCGAGGAAGTTGAATTGAGCGGATGTAACTTCAGCACCGTAAGGGAATGTGATAACTCCTGCTGAACCATTTCCTTGGCCGTTGAAGGTGTGTTCGTAGGAAGTTGTTCCGCCTTTAAATTGAGTCTCAGTGGTTGCTGAGGAGGCCAATGGGGCCATGACGGAGAGGGTGAAAAGGAGAGTTAAAAAAAGTGCTTTCCGCATAATACAGACATCCCTTGGGAGAAACCATTTCAATATACCATATCAACACATCGGCGACAGGGCATTTGAACAATTCTCCGCAATGGTCATGAATCCTTCCCTGCATAGCCCTACAAGAGGAGAGACGATGGCTGGTGTATTTTCACGATGGTGGGCGGCTCAACATGGGCGACAATACTTAATTTTAGCAACTGTTTTTGGAGCATTGATGGTTCTGTTTTTAGCAGGCTTGAGTCAATTGTTGTTCCTGCAGAATACTGATCCATTTTCAGAATATACGGGTCTGGCAATCGGTCTTGTTGTTTTATCGGCACTTGGATTGGTAGTTATTACCCCCGAATTCCTTGTCTTCAAGGGTCATGCAAACACGCTTGACGAAATATATGAAATTCAAAGCACTGCTGAGTTAAAGCGACGACGTTCAGAGGGTGACCGCTCTGCATCTGCACTCGGAGCAGGGCATGAAGAGCGTTGGAAC
>CAXDRT010000119.1:0-5973 GCA_963991835.1 uncultured euryarchaeote | reverse complement strand
GTATCAGACCAATCCATGCCAGCGGTTGGATTTGCTGCAAAGAGAATGAAGAGACGAACTGTATCTGCACCGTATTCTTCAATCATTTGTTCCGGTGAAACCGTGTTTCCAAGAGACTTACTCATCTTTGCAGACCTCTGAGTCAAGACAGAGTTGCATTGTGGGCATGGCAAACCTGCATGTTCGACTGAGAGTGTAATGGAACATGGTTCACAGAACGGTGCTCCTTTGTTGACCATTCCTTGGCAGAGCAATTCATTGAATGGTTCATCGATGGTATGGAATCCAAGGTCGCGAAGTGCCTTGGTGTAAAATCGAGCATAGATGAGATGCATTTGTGCGTGTTCAATTCCACCACAATAGAAGTCAACATTCATCCAATAATCTGCAATGTCTGATCTATACCAGGAATCATGGTTGTTTGCATCAGTGTAGCGTAGGAAGTACCACGAGGAATCGACAAACGTATCCATTGTATCAGTTTCGCGTTGAGCGGGTTTTCCACATTCAGGACACGTTGTGTTGAGGAAGGAAGGCGATGTTTCCAGCGGATTTCCTTTTCCATCAAAGACAACATCGCGTGGAAGTTCAACAGGAAGTTGATCTTCAGGTACAGGTACGGCTCCACAGTCTTCGCAGTGAATAATTGGAATTGGAGTTCCCCAGTAACGTTGTCGAGAGATAAGCCATGGACGAATCTTCCAATTGACTCTTCGATCGCCCTTCTCCATCGATTCAAGAGCGCTTGCAACAGCATCTCTTGCATCATCGCCGTAGCGACCGTCAAATCCATCTGAAGTTGAGTTCACCATGAATCCATCCTCAGTAAATGCTTTTTCGAGTTCTTCTGAAGCATCATCATTTTCTTTTTCGACAAGGACTCTTCGAATCGGTAGACCATAGGTTTGAGCGAAATCAAAATCACGCTCATCATGACCAGGAACTGCCATGACAGCACCAGTTCCATACGAAGCGAGGACGAAGTTGCCAGCCCAGATAGGAATGCGCTCTCCAGTCAATGGATGAACTGCGAAACTACCGAGAGAAACACCTTCCTTCTTGTTGAGATTCTTGATTCGATCAAACTCACTCATGTTTGCATACACATCATACATCGCTTTCCAATCTGCTTCATATTCCGTCCCTTTGACGAGTTCTTCAGCGAGCGGGTGTTCGGGAGCGAGTGTGATGAATGTCACACCAAACAACGTGTCTGGCCGTGTTGTAAAGACGCGTATTGTCTTATCCGAACCTTCGATTCCGAATTCGATTTCAACTCCTTCAGAGCGCCCAAGCCAGTCTTCTTGCATCGATCGAACACTGTCTGGGAAATCGATAGTTTGCAATCCATCCAGAAGTTCTTGAGCATACTTTGTGATATCGATGAACCATTGACTCATGTCCTTTTGGTGGACAGGCCCGTTACATCTCCAACATCGTCCAGCTTTGACTTGCTCATTCGCAAGAACGGTCGAACAAGGTTCGCACCAGTTTACTGGAGCGTGTTCTCGATAGGCAAGTCCAGACTTGAAGAAGCGAGTGAAGAAGAGTTGATTCCATTTGTAATAATTTGGATCATGGCTCTTAACCATACGGTTCCAATCATACGAGAATCCCATTCGCTTGATTTGTTCTGTAATCGAAGCCATATTTCGTTCAGTTATATCATGAGGATGACCGCCTTCAGCGATAGCTGCATTTTCTGCAGGCATTCCAAATGAATCAAAGCCCATTGGATAGAGAACATTGAATCCTTTCATTCGCTTGTATCTTGCAACAGCATCTCCAATTGAGTAATTTCGAACGTGACCCATATGCATCTTTCCAGAAGGATAAGGATACATCTCAAGGCAGTAGAATTTTGGTTTAGAGGTGTCATTTTCAGCAATGAAGACCTTCGCGTCATCCCATGCTTGTTGCCATGCAACTTCATCGGTCGTTTTACGCTCGTCCGACATCGCCATCACTCCTTAGACAAACCTGCGTTGCTGCTTTCCTTCTTCAATCCACCCCAGCAAAGGGATTTCAGAAGGTCAACTCGTTGCGTAAAAACGCTTCATTTGTTTCGAGAAGGAACATTGCTTCCTTGGTGAGTTTGTATCGGTTTCTCATACCCATTCGTCGACCTTCGATCAAGCCGTACTTTTCGAGTGTACGGAGATGGTGAGAGATTAATTGCTGCGACTTATCGAGGCGTTTCGCAAGTTCTGATTGTGTCGGGAAATCGCCCATCTCTCCATCTTGATCGAGAACAAGCAGAATCTTCCCTTGAAGGGAAAGTGGGTCAGGGGCGAGAATTGGAACTGGTAAATCCTCATCCTCAAGCATTGGGTGGAGATTGTTTGTTAGAGGGTAATAACGGACTAAGCGACCATCCTTACGTCTCCACAGGCTCTCTTCTTGCTCGAGTACTCGAAGGTGATGAGACAGTTGTCCATTGCTCATGTCAAGAGCTGAAAGTAATGCTCGGAAGTGGCAACCTGGATTTGCTGTCAAGTATCCCATCAAACGTCCACGTTGGAATCGCCCATCGGTTGTCTCTGAAGTTCGACCCATAAGTCCGAGGATCCAGAGGCCTGATAGCGTAACAGAAACACGGAGTGCCTCATTGTTGAAGGCAGCAAAGCCGAGCATCGAAAGAAGTGCACCAATGGTTACAGCAGCGACTGCTTGTGGAGCCCACTCGGGAATTAACTCCTCATTTTCAAGAATGACTTCCTCTGTAGCTTCGGTTTCAGTCACAGGCACTTCGATAACCAGTGCTTGTTCATCAATAACCGCTTGAATTTGGTAACTGTCTGCTGTGAATCGACTGCATGCAGTGTTTGGTTCTGTTTGAACTGCTTCGTACATACCAGAAGTGCCTTGTTCAGGACTCCATGCCGAAATGGAATGACTCGACATCATACGGACGTTTTCTTCAGTATCTTCAATCATCCAACAGGTTCCGTCAGATGTTGACACATCATTCCATATTCCAGTGATAATGACAGGTTGCTGTACAGGCGTTTTTCCATCATCTATTTGTTCAATTTCTTGACTATCATCTGCAGGTATTGGCCAAGTGAACACTTGTTCAGAATTAACATCTTGGTCGATGGCGAGGTGCAATCTAACCTTGTATTCTCCGTCAGTAAATTCGTACTGATCTAAGTCTGTAATACTGAATCGAAGGGTGTTCTCATCGGTAATCTGCAACGAATCATCAATGCTTTCATCAGAACTGCATAGGATATTTTTGTCAATGATTTTTGATTCCAAATCCATGTCCCACATCTGCAGAGTAGCTTTACATGCTTCAAGCCAATGAATTTCAGAACCAGTTTCATCTCCATTGAGCAGTAATTCAAATTCAATGACATTTTCTTCATTTGTGTTGATTTGGAGATCGACAACTGGGGGAGCGGTTGAGTCACAGTTCACAGAGGCTGTTCTGCGGAACTCGAAATCCTTTGATGCGAAGTAGCCAAATTCTGGAACTTCGGTTACAAGGACATATGCTCCACTGCGCATTGCACACCCTTGTGCGTCAGTAAATGCCCATCCTTGCATAGCGAACATGCTCTGTTCGGATGGTGTCAAGACCATATCGTACTCAGCATTGTTACAATTGGTTTGAGAGAGGGTATCGAAGACCACATGACCGAGTGAGTCAACTATCCAATAGGTCATTCGGCATGTGTTCGTGAACTGCAGCAAGACACTTTCATCGAGTACATTTTTGAGATTCATCGTTCCTTCAAGCAATTCTCCTTGGATGTAGGAATCGGAAAGAGTGGTGATCGTGGAAACAAGAGGTTCCAATGGTAACTCGCCCGGTAAAACAGTGAAGTCATGTGTGCCAATAATCAGCCCATCAGGCGTTGCAACCGTGATAGAAGATTCGCCTTGTTGGGTTGGATGCAACAACGTGTGACCGAGAGAGAAGGTCGAAAATGGTTCAATGGTCTCTACAACAGGTGTGCACGTTGGACCCAACAGATTCGATTCGAATGCAATGAGGAGTTTACATTCATCGGCAACGGACAATTCGATTGGAAGAGAAGTTGGGTTGTAGACCTTGTACGACAAGATCATTGGTTCGCCTACAGCAAGAGTATCGCCAAGATGGGCAAGGGAGCTTGAGTAAACGAGTTGGGAAGGAAGCCCAGCATTTTGTTGGACATTGACCTCAAGAGATGAACGAAGTTCTGACCCAGCGATCTCCACAGTGACTGTGTAGATTCCAGGTGCTACTTGATTTCCTAAAGAATCTTCCAAATCCCATGTGTGCGTCTCGAGCATGGTTGTCCCTGGAGCAACATCCAATCCTCTGCTTTGGCCTCGACAAGTTGTGCGCTCATCGATGATGAGTGAACCAGTTTGATCGCTTACAATCATGACAGTTCCACAAGAGGGGTCCTCAGTAATCGATGTTTGAGTTCCATCGTTGACGAGTGAAGTGGACACTTCTACGACATCACCTACTCCATACCATGGAGTCAGTGGTGCATTTAGGACGTCCGTTTCGAGACGTACAGTCGTTTCAGTATCCGCTTGAACTGGGGCAAGACTCGCAAGTAGAAGCACCAACATGGATGCAACCAATAGCCGCGTACGCGCCTCTGCCATGATTTTCCATAGTCTCCTTCACTTAAAGGGCAACGGTACAAACAATGCGTAAACTCAATCCAAATCGAGCATTGATGGAATCGATGCTTGCAATTGTTCTTGCTGTTGGATCTCGTGTTGCTTCCACGCAGGCACCGATGCAGGGTCTGTCCAACCGAGTTCTCTTGCCTTGTCGAGTTCTCCATTTGCGACATAATAGGAAACCCATTGTTCACGTCGTTCGTCCTCGTCCATGAGTTGTGATTCAATCTTACGCTCAACGGCTCGTTCTTTCATCAAACGGTTTCGACTTGCTTGGCGAGCAAGCATAGCTAAGAGAATTGAAGCGAGCATGAATGCGATGATTCCACCCATTGCATAGAGGAGTGTATTGGATTCTTCGCCCTTCACATCGCTCGTGCTTTCGTCCTCAACCTTGTTTGGATCTTCTGTAATTGCACAAACTACCTGGCCTCGAATACCCGTTGTGATTTCAGGATCCCATTCGCATGGATCGTTGATATTTGACATGCCATCGTTGTCTGAGTCAGGGCAACCATAGCGGTCTGTGGTCGAAGTTCCAAACTCATTTCTGCATTCATCAGGACGGTAGGCGCCATTTGTGAAGTTATTTCCATACCCATCGCCATCGTTGTCATCTTGTTGGGAAGCGCGTAGTGGGAATGCATCTGGAGAGATTCCAGTTGCGTTGTCTCCACGTCCATCGCAATCGATATCGCTGGATTGTGTTGCATCATCAGGGAATGCATCTCCTATGTGTTCACAGAGTGTAATCATCAAACCAGGATTTTCTTCATCGACAACAGTCTTGTTGGTTACGACGTAGTTGTCTCCAACGCCATCGCCATCCTTGTCACACCATTGGAGAGGGTCTTCTGGGAATGCATCAGCACCTGTACAATCTGGCTTTGGTTGCCAATTGCCATCAGGATCTGCATGTCCATCAAGGTCAGTATCAGGGCACCCTTGCCGTCCGTTGTACATGCTCTTGCCAAAGACATCGATGCATTCGTCACCTTCTGTGAATTGCGTGTTGTCTCCATAGCCATCACCATCGGTATCTTCCCATTGAAGAGGTTGAGTAGGGAATGCATCATCAGGGTCTGTGTAACCGTCGCCGTCGCTGTCAGGACATCCACGAGAGGTTGCACTGGAGGATTCACCGTAGGTTTCTGGACAAACGTCGGAGTTCCCTTCCGAAACACCATCGTTATCAGCATCAATAAAATTGTCACCATAGCCATCATTGTCAAAGTCTGACCACTGAAGTGGATCGCCTGGGAAGCGGTCTCCGTTACTTCCACCAGGGTTATCTCCATAGCCATCTCCGTCTCTGTCTCTTATACACATCTCCGAGCCCAC
>CAXDRT010000118.1:0-6051 GCA_963991835.1 uncultured euryarchaeote | reverse complement strand
ATGCCGGAGCCCATGGCTCCGAGCCCGATTACTGAGACTCCAAAACTTGTGGCTTGTTGGTTGATCATATACTGTGCTTTATCGACGGAACTATTGTTGTTTCTAACACATTGAATCCCTGCATAAACAACGATAATGACTTCATCAATTAGATAGGGCAGAGGACATTACTAGAACCCGGCCCCAATGTCGTAATGTGGGCCACCTGGCCCACACCACAGATACTGAAGCAGGAATTCATTAAATGCAACAATACATATTAGAGTGATACCTGCATGAATAATGATCAATGAAAATACCTTTCTTGAATCAAACTCAGGATTCGTCAAAGAGAAAAGCCAGATGATGAGGTTCACCGGTATTCCAATGACCATACTCGCAAAGAAGGCAAGAACTCCGACCCTCGAGAATATAGTGTCGTTATCGCAGGTTTGAGGACCGATAGAATATCCAATCATAGAGAAAATCGCTCCGCCGATTGACATTATAATTAACACGAGACAGAAAGAAGTGAACTGTTCGATTGCAGTCTGTTCTTCTTTTTTAGGAAGTACTTCTTTCTTCACCTCTTTCTCAATTTTCGGTTTTTCGTTGACGAGGTATCTCTTTTTCCAAGACTTCATTGCACGTGTTTTGGGGTCATAATTGTCAACTTTAGAATGGTTTACTTTAGTATCGCTACGTTGACTTTGCGACATGAAGAATCGTCCTACAGGTGAGTTATAATTGGTTTGCCGGCGAACAGACGCTACGCAAGAAAATATAGCGATCTAGTAAAGTGGATAAATGAATAGTATATGTTCACGAGGGGTTATGCTAAACACCCTTGTACACATTTATCCCATTCACAAGGGTTCGCAGTGGGCCATGTTGAACGCTAGGGCCGAACACGGCCCACGGAGAGCCCTTGTGATCGACTTATTCATGCACGTGGGTGTTATGGAGAAACCCTCGTGAATATGTGTTATTCCTTTATCCACTTCACTAGATCATTACTTTTTGTTGCGTACTCTTCGATATGTTCTGAGGTCGAACGTTCAGTCCCATACACTGGAATCGGGTCCAAAATTTCTGTGCGTTTTTACATTCATAACTTCAGCCATTTCATCAACAATTCCTGTTGAAGAGATATCGCTTAATTTACCGAAAATTGAACCGTCTTCTCTGAGGAATTCTGCCGTGTAGCTTGTGCTTTTTCCGCCTTCATCATTTGTTGTGATGACTTCCTTGACAACGATTTTTGAAGCCACCTCTCTAGGAAAAGTATCCTTATATTCTGAGGACTTGAGAAACAAAGCGCCTGGCATATGTGCCTCAATCGAATCATCACGGATAACGAATCTAATTGGCTTCTTGATGAACAAACTGATGATGATCACAGAAGGTATAGAACCCATTGCGAGGAGAGTTCCTTCAAGAGCAAATCCATATTCAAGGGATGTGAAAATAAACGGATCAACAGTTCCTGAGAAGCTGAGCGCAATACAGAGCAAGCCGCCTAAGATTGATTGGCCAATGATTATTCCTCCGAGTGCGAACATCCATTTTCCATTCCAAATTGTGACATCTGCCATGGTGGTTTCACTGGATGGTGAAACTAATACTTTATGCCGACAGATACACATTGGGTAGTTTCAACAATCACGAATAACCTGAGTTGTAATTCTTACGCTATTTGCATTGCTTACGCTCAACTATTGAGCCTTCACAACCGTAGCGTTGTATATGGCCCATAGCAAGCCCATCAATTCAATAAATCTGTTAACATGGCTGTTATGCATTAACCGTTAAGTTCAGCGTAAAAGACTTATACTCAAGATAAACAAATGAATCCATGAAGTATTTGATTTCATGACTCATCAAATTCTATTTTGTGTTCAGGATATTCTACATTGTAATCCATCTCATCGGGATATTCCCAAATATTTTCAAATCTCTTCCCTGTATTTGGAGGGCCTAGCATTGATCGAGTTGAAGCACCTCCTCTATGATAATAGCTCTTAAATCTCCATCTTCCAATTGTTTTTTCAACGTCGCCATTGGATTCGCCATGGTCTGGTAAAATGTATTCACCTTCGACTGGTAAAATGTATTCACCTTCGACTGGTTCATAATTTGGTGATATTTGATACACCTCGATATCAGGTTTGTAGTCGTCCTCATTATCCATTTCATGAATATCTCTCCTTTTTTCATTAGTTATGCAAAAGTTACCGTTTTTTGTAACCCATGCCCAATGATTTATGTAGATGCGGTTTTTTTGTATTACTGGCATCAAACCTATGGCGGAATCTTTAGATTTAGATTTCCATTCTCCATCTTTCCGTATACAACAAATAGAGAGATTCCGTCCCTTAATTGCGTAAATCCAAATAAATTCTCCATCAATTGAAGAGCATGATCTTACAGATATGGGAGAATACAATCCATCGGTTTCGTAAAATAGACGTAAGGGCTTATCGACCATTTCCATATTATCATCGACTTTTATCATACACCAATGGTTACTGACTTTTTTCAGTCCAATGCCTATAGCGAATTTGGGCGGTTCCATATCTTACTCCACCTCTCGATGTATTATTAGTTTGGCTTCTCTAAAATTGTCTCCCTGCCTTATTTTCACATATCTCGTAGTTTTCTTCCTCCTGAAATATTTTTTACGATGCACTTTTCCTTTCTTGCTTTTTCTTTTTGTGGGTTCTCTCTGATGGCCAAACATTGCACTGTTAGATTTCAAACCAATTCGTTTTGATGTAATCCCTTTGCTGGTTAGGAAGAGTATTGAAAGCCCATCTAAAGTACCATAGATACTCATGTGCTCTCCCTTCATCAGGAAATCCCAAGTGTTGTGTTCAGTTTGAAAAATTACATCTACCAAATCATCGATTGTGACGTATGGTGCTACTCCTTGAACAATGGATGCATCGCTGTTACCCATTGCATCATCATAAACTCCTTCAGGCCAACGTTCGTTCTCAAAAATAATCTGCCAACTTTGCCGTTTCCGTAATTCCATTTCCTCTTTAGAAAGTTCGGAATTATTGTGCCAATCTAACCATTCATCAATCAAATGGCTGTTCTCATTGAGATCACAATCGACCCGCAGTGCTTCAGAAGATCTGACGGGATAATTTTGTTGAATACGATGAAAAAGTATCCAATCGGATTGAATAATTCGGTCTCTGGGAATATCTACAATCAGTAAAACCATACCTTCTTTTTCAGATTCATGATTGTAAGCTTCTTTGAAATTATGAATCTCTTCATCGTGAGCATATAACCAGACGCCAGCATCCATTTCAGGCATATTGAGCCTCTCTGCACACTGCTCATACATCCAGGTATAGGCTTCATGCCAGCACCATTGAGCATCATCTTCACATTTAGGGCAACCTGCAGTCATACTGTGCGAAGAGAGTTCAGATCGAGATGGCTGATAGGTTCCTTCTGAAAGCAATTTGGCTAGCATTGCTTCAGACTGAACTGTAGCGCATCGAAGGAATCCTTCTTCTACTGGGGAGTAATTTTCAAGCATAACTTGACCATCGTCATCCCCTATATTAAAGAGATTGATATTTCTAAACCTAAGGGCCTCCCTCGTATTCGTATAGGGGCACAAGGGTACCGTTGCACACGTATACGGCTACGAGGGTGACCCATGTACACACTCGTCTTAGGGTCTACCGATGTATGCGTATGTGAACACAAGGGGTTCCAACTTGAAGTTCAATCTTCAATATGCTTCAAACGGCTAATGGCCTTTTTCCGGTTTTCAGGAATTTTCGTATCCAATCTATCTTGGGATTGAATCGTCACAAGGCCATCTTCTTCATCTAATTCAAGCATTGCTAGGAAATTTTCGTTCAGTGCTTTCAATTGAGATTCTCCGAAAACAACGTAGACCTTATCGGCCTCTCCAAATACGTCTATGGACCATTCAAGTCCAAAGCAGGGAACTCCATTTCGAACTAAAATCAAACAATCTCTCATCTCAATTTTATGTCGGCTTCGAAGTTTTAAATTGTTGAAACTATTGTATTCAATGGTGTATGTTTCAGTCTTCTCTAAATCAGCATGTAACTGTATAAGATTCTTTTTTGAGCCAGTCTCGTCTTCTTCTAAATTATATTCAGGCCAGTCAGGATGATTTACTCCAAATATCCGTGCAATCGTCAAACCTCGTTCAATGAGATCTAAATTGAAGTTAAAAAATTTCTGACCCGTTTGGGGGCGGAGCCACCAAAGTCGCGTATTTGTGAAAGCAGTTGCATAGATTTTGTCTCCAGGTTGGGCAAATTCCGTAATCAATTGGTAGGTATCCTTCGATTCATCGGAACCCTGCAATCCAGGAGTTCTAGAAATTAATTGAATCCTTCCAAAATCACGGATATTGGCTTCCTGCTCATTAATTGTCCAATGAACAATTTGGTTTGCAACGATTTCGCTCTTTGCATCAATTTCACGTGCAGAAATTCCCTCGATGAGATTTCGAAGTGAATAAGCAATTTTAGCTCGAATAGGGCCAATTTCTGTTAATCTCGCTTTTGAATTAGGCCAATTCATCGAAAACGTACCGAAATTATTCTCCTTCTCTTTGAGATGTAACCTGTGGATGAAAAGTACGGCTGGTCCGATAATACTTGTTGTTACTGAAGTCAAAAGATACTGGGAGAGAACAACACTATCCCAAACAAAAATTTCTTCACCGGAAGCAACCCTTGAAGATATTGCCAATACCAATCCAACAATCGCAGATACGACTGCTGCAATGATTATACTTGATGATTTACTTTCATTCATTTTCTCCACCTTCCAAAGTTTCATTTTTGTTTTGCTCAAAAATAATCAATACCATGCCAGCAATCAGTACCGAGCCTCCAACCCATGTCCAAATACCGGGGACTTCAGTAGTTCCTAACTGCCATCCAATCAGGGTACCTATCAACGGCTCGAAAAGGTATGCAACGCTAACAATGATTGGGGGGAACCACCTCAACACCATACTTATCCCAGCATGACCTACAATACCAGGGAATACAGCGAGATACAACACATAGGGTAACCAAGACAAAGCCATCCAACCTACTACTGAAATATCTGCATCAGACATTGAAAACGTTGAACCTTCTGAAATCAAGGAAATGAGCGCTAATTGAATTGCAGCTATGAATGTAACCGGGAAAACATAGACGAATAAGGGCATCCATTTCCTCAATTTACTACCTGCAATCAAGTATCCTAAAATCGCAACAGCGCCAAATATTGCTGCTATGTCACCGATCAAAGTAGCATCAACTTCAGATGAAATTCCTATCAGCGTGATGCTCGCACCAGTAAATCCAACAATCGCGCCCGCTATTTGTTTTCTAGGAACAAATCGTCTCAGTAGTAAAGCACCAGTAACGAGGAGGAGGGGATGAATCGTCACAAGAAGTAAACTGTGAGTCAATGATGTGTTGTCTAAGGACCACACCCATGCACCCATGTGTAGCCCAAGACTTAATCCAGACCCTAAAATGATGAACATAGTTTCCTTTTCCATTATTTTGGCCATAATTTCGGGTTGCTTCCTGCATTGTCTGTATTGAATGATGAACATCGGGAACACCAAAATTGCAGTAAGTTGAAACCTCCACGATGCTCGAAGCATAGGTTCGACATCATCCATAAGTTGAAAGATTGCCCCTGCACTTGAAACAGAAACTATAGCGAAGAATAGAATAATCCATAAAAGTATACTATTTTTCTGAATATCCTCACCCCTCTTAGCAATCTAAGTCGGCTATAATGGCGAGGATAATCTCATACTTATTGAAATCATCACCAATTAGCCCAAGCTTTGAACAAATACAACAGTACCGAACCCAATTAACCAAATCTTGTAAATGAATAAGTGGTTTAATTATTTTCACGAGGGGTCATGCTAACGACCCTTATACACGATTTGCATGTTCACAAGGGATTGCAGTCAACCATATTGATGCGTAGCGATGTATATGGCCCATAGCAAGCCCTTGTGAAAGATAAAAACAACTGCATGGGTAGACGCAT
>CAXDRT010000117.1:0-6067 GCA_963991835.1 uncultured euryarchaeote | reverse complement strand
GCATAGGCACGTATATCGCCCTTAGGTTTGTTCACAAGGGTGTTTTGAATGAACCCTTTAACAAGAACGTATCCTATCTCATGTAGAATCATTGCTAAGGGAAGAAGAATAATTTCCATATATTCAGGGGAGCCTCTTGTAACCGTATAAAACCAAGAGGGTACCCTCTCATGAGATACTCACTCAGGGGTATACAGAGGGGAAATAGATGATCAGTATTATTCAAGAGTTTTAGGACTTGAAATTATTGAGTACAATTGCTGATTGTATCTTAAGACTATACACACGAATGAAAAAACCAACATACCCCACCACATGAATCCAAATCCATTTTGATCGAGGTCTTCGACATCAACAAATTCTGATTTGGCTACGATAAACCCATAGCAAATGGTTCCAATAAGCGGGAGGAATGTGGCTAAAATCCAGGCCACGTTCAGAATTTTCTGCTCATGTCTATACACTTGTTGTTTTCTTACATACATTCCAGCAATTCCGAAACCCAAAATAACAAAAAGGCAAATTATAGAGACAAGCAAACTGATCTGATTCATTGTTCCAGCAAATGCCACTGATTCACAACCATCAAGGTTTTCGAATTGAGTGTCTTCATTACTTGAATTACATTCATTACCGTTGAATTCAATTGATTCTGAAGATTCGTAATCAATTATCCCATATGCCATACCCTCTGCTTTATACGAAAATTCAATATTGCTAAGACCAAATTGAAATGAAACTGTTTCATCAACGTACAGTCCCTGATTAGGATCGCCATCTCTGTCAGAATTTTCCATTGTATACCAAGAATTAGAATTTAATCCAACAAGCAAGAATATGAGCATGAATAAAGCTATCACCAAGCAGAAGGTCGTTTTCCGATGGTGAATAGTGAATGAATCGATGTTGCCCATGTCTTACAAAATGGTGGAACCTAAGAAAAAGTTTTACCCGACACTTGGTATCTTTACATCAATCATAATGTTGTTTAAACTTCTAAATCACCTTGAAGCGATTACTATTGGAAATCACTCGCCTTTCGAGAACGAAATGAGTTGATCAATTGGGAGATGATCGACTGTGTCTTTACAATAATGGGCATTGACAACCTTTCCGTTTTCATCGATGAGAATATCAACAGGTATGGTTGAGAGTTTTGAGATTGAAAGTGTCATTGGAACGTATCCCTTGAGCAGAGCTTGGAGCATTGTAAGGGGAGCGCGCATTGGAGCCCAAAGTACACGCAGCAAGGATTTCTTGACATCGTTTTGTAGATACTGCTCGTATGTTTCATCGGCAACGACGGTGAAAGGAGGGTTGTGCTTTTTCATGCGCTTTGTTAACTCCCCAATCTTAGCATCAAAAACACCAACCATGACAGTATCATCAGCGAACTCATCCCAGCGCTTGAGGATCTTATTGATTCGAATGTTACAAAATGGGCAAGATGAGAATCTGAAAAAGGTAAGAATGACTCGTTTTCCTTTCATTGCTGACATGTCAAATGTTGTTCCATCGATTGCTGGTAGTGTAAACTGTGGGGCGTTGTCGCCCACTGAGAGTTGTGGCATGTTCTTCCCTCGTCAATGTGGTAATAATACTCTTTCAAGCACCAATCTGATTGAACATAAACGATTTACTTCTGTGCATTACGTTGACGTAATGCTTCTACTGCAAGAACACTTACAGCCACTTGAAGATTGTAGGAGGGAACAAAACCATCCATTGGAAGTCGAACCACTTCATCACATGCATCGAGAACTTCTTGTGAAACGCCTTCTCGTTCAGCCCCAACAACGAGTAAAACATTTCCAGTCAAATCTGCATCCCAAGGACCAACTGTTCCAACATCTTCAGCAGCAATAATTCTGAAACCTGCTTCTTTTGCAGTTGTTATGATGGTTTTAGTATCGCTGTAAACGACTGGAATGAACCGATCCGCTCTCATGCTTGAGCGACGAATTGTTCGGCGATCTTCGTGTGTCCTAGAGATGTTGAGAACAACTGCATCCGCTCCACTGACCTCAACTGTTCGAATCCCGAACCCCAGGTTTGTTGGATATTGGACGCCATCGAGAAGCCAGATAGATCCACCCCTCGCAAATATCTCTTCAAGTTCTCCTTTGGGAGTCCTTCCAATGAGGGCAAGAGCGTCCGTTGTGCCAATTGCCGACATTCTCCACAAATCATTGGGCGAGCCTTCTTCAAGAAGGATTCCTTGTTTCTTACACTCTTCTCTCAACAGTTCAGTATCCATCTCACGATCGACCAAAACAAGTTCGATGCAATGTTCTCCTTCCAGAGTTTCAAGGATATTCTGAGACCCTTGAATTTGATGAGCCATAGAAATCCCACAGGGTCGTGGTGTTTGATGTTCTCCCTCAAAGTCAATGAAAAGTTCAATTTGAAGGTGTAATCATAATATGCTCAAAAGCAACCAATAAGCCAATTGAGTTGGTGAATACGTTGGGTTCTGGAGGGGTACGATGAAGAAATTGATTCCACTTTCTATTGGACTTGTTCTTGTACTCTGTCTTCCTTCTCTTGTCTACACTGGGTCGTACATTGTCTCAGATACACCTGTTCCTTTGGATGAAACAGCGTACGAACCATCGCCTTATCCAGATGAACCTCTTACGGAAGGTTTCCTTTTCCTCGTTTTCGATGGTGGACGAAAAGATATGATGAGCGATCCTGAACTCATGCCAAATTTGAATCGCCGCGTGCAAGATGGAGCTTACCTTGAAGTGCGAACAAATCCATTGACAATGACGGCAATGTGCGTCAAAGAAATGGCTACAGGAGTTCCAGCAAGACCCAATGAAGCCTTGCAAAATTTCCATCCACAACATCCTGGCAGTGTTGACGGATTCAATCTTGCTTCAACCTATGATGGAAATGAAGATGGAGAGCCGGATAATTACGTTGGCATCATTGGTGATTATGTTTGGAAAGATCTTCTTCAAGACTCCTCGAAAGTCCCTTTCTCACAAGCAAGATACGGTCACGCAGATTATTATAAAGGTGATGATGAAGGTTTTGTCACTCTCAAACAATGGGCCGCGGGGGCAGTTCCAGCAGGCCATGAACAGCCAAGAAATCTCATCATAACACATCTCTCAGGACTCGATAGCGTTGGGCATCGTTATGGTACAGTTGATTCTGATGAATACAAGGAAAAACTACGGTATATCGATAAGAATTTAGAAGAGGTATTCGAATTACTTCCAGATGACTGGACGGTTGTTGTTACCTCAGATCATGGATTAACTGACTCAGGTCAACATGGCTCTGATTTGGACATTCTTCGAGATGTTGCAGCCTTTATGTGGGGTCCAAATATCAAGGAAGGTGTTGTGGTTAAAGGTGTGAACCAGCGAGATATTGCAACACTTCCATCGATGTTATTTTCACTACCAATGCCACACGCAGTCCACGGAAGAATTCCTTTGGATGCGTTTGATTTAACCCAAGAGAAGCGTGATGCAATTGAGCAATGGAATTGGGATGCAACGGTGGCTCGGAATGATTGGTTAAAGGAAGAAGGACACACATACGTTGAGGGTTTAGAGAGTTCAACGATTGAATGGGAAAAGCTCAATGTTGACGAAATTGGAATACGGACCTCAGATATCGTTCTGAGCGTGATTACCATTCTCGCATTAACCGCTGTGTTGTTTAATCTAATGAACAGGAAAAAGGATTCGAGTGAATTAACCAAGGGGTCTTATTTCACTTGTTTCGGGTTCATATCTGTATTTGCATGCTCAATGGTCTTATCATACAATCGAGATGTTGCGGCTTGGTTGTATTACCCAATGGGTCTGTTATTACCGATGTCCGTCTTTATCATAGCACTATGTATGCTAAAGGTCGAACGATGGCGTAATTTCAATTTTAAGAATCATCATGTTGTAGCCTTAGGACTGCTTTTAGTTTCGATGACAATGTATCCAGAAACACGATTATCCATCATTGGATTAGGGATATTTACCTATGTCCTCATCGATCGTTATTATACGAAATATTCTGAACATTACACGCCGTATATCGTCCTCATTCCGTTTTTGGTGGTTTGTTGTATCGCTTTCTTCCTAAGCGATCATAGATTACTTGGGCGTTCCTTGACAAGAGATTATCTTGTAACGGTTCAACAAGAAGAGTTGTCGATGCTCATCGTATCGATTATATTGGCTGTGTCATCATCATTGTTGTATCTATGGCACGTTGAAACCATCCGATCAAAAACGACTTTAGCCATCGTCTGTTCATTATTCGGATTGTTGCCATGCGCTATGTGGTTCAAGGAAAATTGGATTGATTGGATTGTACTTTCAATTTTCATGCTATGCATTATTGTTGCTTTAGTTGAGCATATTCGAGGGAACAAGCGCAGCGCAATAGCGCCGATGAGATTTGTTGGATTTGCATGGGTCACAATCAGTTGGGGCGCTTATGCAGGAGCGACGACAATGGTTCTCTACACTGGCTTCTTCTATCTCATGCAGCGTGAACTTAGTTTCTTGAATGTTCGACAAGAAAAACCGCTCATGGAATCTGCACGATATGTTCTCTTGGCTTTGATCCCTATTGGAGCATGGTTTACCTGGTGGGCTACGATGGGACAATTGGATGGTCTTTCCCATCCAAGAGACATCGATCCAGGAAACTTATTCCTAACAGGGGGGTACATCGGTGATCGAATTTCTCCAAGCAATACGTGGGTTGGATTCATGGGTGGAGGTCCAATGATACTGATGACCATACTTTGGTTCCAAATGTTTAAGGAAATTAAATGGCCGTTAACCTATGCTTTGGCCCTCTTTTTGTTGAGAGTTGGGCTTCTAGCAATCCACTTATCGGTAACTCCGAACTTACCAAGACTCGTCTTCAAAGTATCTTGGGACATTGTTCTCTACTTCGGATTAGGTGTCTTGGTTTTAGCAATGCTCGGTGTGGATAAATACAACGAGAGAAAGTCTGTTGCTGAGCCTGAAAGGTCGATGGCTTCATAGACGTGTTTTGAAACCCATTGCACGAACAACACACCATGCAGTTCTTGCCTCGAAGATTGCAAATGCTCCGCCAAATGTGCTTCCACCTGCAGCGATCCACCCAAGATTAGTTGGAAGGACTCCAAGCAACGTGAAGACAGCAAGAATAAGGCCAAATCCGACAGCACCTATGCCGACAACCAAGCGAGCAGCCTGTCCACGAGCATCAATGTTACATTCGAGCATGATAACGCATTAGCGGACTCACTATATGAACCGATGTTTTCAAAGAGAGCAGATGAATATCTTGAAATCAGAGTGTCAAATCCAGTGATATGGGCAAAAAGCACAGTCCACTCTTTCTTCAACGCGTCGAACATTCAAGATCGATTATCAAAGAATGCGACATCGATGAATTCTCCTCAATGTTAAACGATCATGATTCATTGTTCGTCATCGATGTTCGAGAAACATATGAGTATGAATCAGGCCATATGGAACATGCTCTTCACATCAGTAAGGGCGTGCTTGAACGAGATATTGAGAAGCATCCGATTGGCACATCGGATCGAATCGTGCTTTATTGTGGAGGGGGCTTTAGATCTGCAATTGCAGCTCAATCGTTGAAAGAAATGGGATATGAAGACGTCTATTCTCTCTGGGGTGGCTGGCGAGCAATCCTTGACACAGAGATTAAAAAATCCAGCCTTTAACTGCGACTATAGAGGGCTTTGTAGTCTCTAGTTGGAACTTCAATACCTGACTTGTCTATCGTAGGAACATGGACCCAGTCGGAACAACATTCGGGATATTCATCTTAGTACCTATAGCGATTTACTCAGTGTACGCACTCTTCTATCAACTAAGCAAATACAGTTTAGATTAGACTAAATCTATGATATATCAGGCTCTGTCTTTCATGGACAGACTCATAAAGGGGTGTAAAGTCGGCAACTTGCTTCCATTGAGTTGATACTATGGCAAAAGGACTACATCATTACGTGAGAGAGACCTGGAAGAAGCCTAAAGAGGCTCTCCCGCACATGTTTCGACAGACTCGTATGGCCCAATGG
>CAXDRT010000116.1:0-6070 GCA_963991835.1 uncultured euryarchaeote | reverse complement strand
GGGCTCGGAGATGTGTATAAGAGACAGGATCATCATACTTCCAATCGCTTTCTTAGCGGTAGGGTATGCAATGTGGAGAACACGCGGCCAAGGAATCCATGTAGAGGATGCTCTTTCAGATGCAGGTGGTTCAAAGGCTGATGGTCCAACTCCATTCGACATGTTCCATAAGCACGCAGAGGCTGTTGAAGTTACTGTTGAAAAGATGGTTGCTGCAGTCAAGAAGGCTTGTGCTGGTGAAGATGCAAGTCAAGAAATTGAAGAGACTGTTGAAGCAGAACACAGCGCTGATAAGATCAAGTCTGAGATTCGAGAACTTGCAAGTCAAGACCTGCGATTCGGTATCGCAGCTGATTCGGATTCATTCCTCCATATGGTAAGTCGCCAAGATAGAATTGCTGATTATGCACAGAACGTAGCAGAACAACTCTCCTTCCGCCCACTCATGGATGATGAGACTGCTCGAGAAAATTTAGTTGAAATGGCCGAGATAGTTTCCAAAACAATCGCCAAGTATGAGGATCTGATCGAAGCACTGCGTCAATACCATATCAGTGGTCGAACCAAGGCTGGAGTCGATGAAGTCTATTCATTGATTCGCGAAGTCAATCTGGTTGAACACGAAGCAGATGGTGTTGAAGCAAATGCTGCGGCGTATGTCTTCACAAACGGTGATGGTGAACCATTGGCTGCTATGCATATGTATCGTGTCTTGCAACGACTTGACGATGTTGCAAATGCTGCAGAGAAGGCTGCAAATGCCCTCTTGCCATTGCTTCGTCGATGACCGTTTTCTTCAAGTGAGAAGAGGATGAGGCTTGCTCATCCGAGCCGTTCTCAATCGAGGTAACTCAACCGAAGAATCCGGCTCTAGGAGTAATCGACATGGGTATGGATCCAGGATTGAAGGCCAAACTGCAAAAGCAACGTTACCACATTGTTGGAGAACATGGTGGCGTGAAGACATGCCACTGGACAAAAGAATCACTTCTCCGTGATCGTTCCTGTTACAAAGGGACGTTCTATGGAGTGAAGAGCCATACATGCATGCAGATGTCTCCTGTTGTAGACCAATGCAATCTTGCGTGCACATACTGCTGGCGAGAACCACATATGGATACGCTTGAGTTAACTGATCAAGACCCTCTTGACCTCCTTTACGAAAGTGTGCGAGCACAGCGCCGATTGCTCTCTGGGTTTGGAGGAAATGACAAGGTTACTCCTGAAAAATTCAAGGAAGCTCAAGATCCAAAGCATGTGGCAATTTCACTCAATGGAGAGCCAACCCTCTACACTAAACTCGGTGAATACATGGAACTGTGTCATAAGCATGGAATGACAACAATGCTCGTTACCAATGGAACGCTTCCGAAGGTCTTAGAGAAGTTGGATACGCTTCCAACTCAACTCTATGTATCGGTTGATGCCCCCAACAAGCAAGTGTTCGACGAGGTCTGTCGACCAAAATGGGGTAATGGTGCGTGGAATCAATTTGAGAAAACCATCGATTTACTCCCTAGCCTCGATACTCGGATTGTATGCCGACATACGATGATGAAGGGCATCAATATGTCTTCAGAACACATTAAGCAGTTTGCAGCTCTTGACAATCGTGCAGATCCAGATTGGATAGAGGCGAAGGGCTACGTCTATGTTGGCCATAGCAGAGAAAACCTCTCTATGGAAAACATGCCAAGTCACGAAGATATTCTCAACTTTTCAAACGAACTTGCACCACAGGTTGATCGTCGAGTTCTATCTGAAAGTCGTCCAAGTCGTGTGGCCCTTATTGGTCGAGAGATTGTTCCAATCCCCCTTCCTGATCCTGAGATGTTTTTCCCTGAAGATTTGGGTATTGCACCACCAACAAAAAAACTCCCATTGATCCAAAATTAGATTTTGGTTCATAAAGAGTCGAAGGCCGAACTGTTCATGGAACAACAGGGGAACCCGAATATATTGCTCGTAGGTGTTGGCGGAATTGGTGGCATGACCATCGAACTTCTCGCTCCAGCACTTGAACGAATTCAGAGAACATGTACAATCACTCTCATGGATGGAGATATTGTCGAGGCCACAAATCTCGGTCATCAACGGTTTACAAAGTCTGATATTGGCAAGCCAAAAACAGAAGTGCTTGCGCAACGATTTACTGATTTTGAATATGTTACATGCCATTCTGTTGCTGAAAATCTAAGAAACGCTGAGCAACTTGAAGGATACGATTTCATTCTCATAGGCGTCGATCGTCCTCTTCCTAGGCGATTGGTTCATGCCTCAGAAACTCCATGGATTGACATGAGGTCTACTGGAGATGGTCACGTTTACTTCACAAGTGAATCACATACCGAATTGGTGACGATGATGACGCCAGACCACGAACCTGCAAGTTGTCAAATCAAGGGAGCACTCGAAGCTGGAAACATTCAGTTTGGCTATGTTAATGCTGCTGCAGCTGGGGCAACATGGCTTATTGGGCAATTACGAAATCAACCCGTTCTGAAAGAACGAATGGGTAGCATCATGTTTGGAGAACTCAAATTTCCAGAGGTGAGCGCTTGATTCCAGTAACAAAACTCGAGGAAATGGGATTGACGTTCGAACATTGGATGACTGCTTGTCTCCAAGCCGAAGCGAAAGCAGTTGAGACAGAAGAACTCCTTCTCGTCCAAAGGCGAGCTGCTGAGCATGGTCGATGGGATTTAGTGTACAACCTTTCATTGATTGCAGGGCTTGAAACATCCGTACTCATCGATGCGAATGGAGCAATCCAAATCGACTGGGGGTCGCCTGGAAGAGTCCCATTACGCCCACCTGTTGGCATGAGGGCTCCTTTCCGACTTTGGGTCCATACACATCCTGGATTTCATGCATATTGGAGTTCAACGGACAGAAACAGTCTCGCCGTAGCACAAGGCATCCTTGATCGGGCTCTTGTTCTTGGAGCGCCTGGTGTAAAGGAAAGTCGTAACCTAGTGAAAGAAGATTCTACGAAAAGACTGGGGGTTGTCGGACCGCTTTCCTCATGGAGTGACCAAGATATTGTGTCTTGGGATCATTGGCTCGAACAAAATTCAAAGATAAAAATCGAGGTGAGTGTTTGAGTTCCAACGTGCGCCCTCCCAAAGATGATGAGGAGGAAATTAAGGCTAAGATTGCGATTCTGCAAGGGAGATCAAAACCACTGAAAGACGTGGTCGCTGATATTCTTGGTGAAGAACCTGAGCAGGCTCTTGTTGATGCGGTTGAAAATAATATTCTTCTCGCTCAAGAACAGGGTGAATCTGTTGATCTATCAGCGATTCTCAAATCGATTCAATCGATGAGTGAAAAATGGGCTTAGGCATTTTTGTACGTTGCTCTACGTCCTTCGATAAGTGCACTCAATCCTTCAAGAGCATCTTCTGTAGAGAAAATTTCATTCAGCCCTTCAAGTTCCATTTCGAGTCCTTTTGAAAGCGTCATCGTTCCAGTTGCATCAATACGAGCACTTGCCATTGCAAGTCCAATCGGTGCAGTAAACTTGAGTGATTTGAGTTGACGTGCAACTGTTTTATCCTCAGCATCAAATCCTTCAGGACATCCGCCTGAAAGCAATGTTGCCATATTTTCATCCGCATAGAATTTCTTTGCAAACTGTACAACTGGACTGTTTCCGTTTGAAGGATTTCCAGGATATTTGTTCGCTGGTTTACCAGTTGAATGAATCGTTTCAATGGTTGCGTTTACATCGTTAACATCGACTAAATGGGTTACAAGTCCCACGTCTGTTGCAGTTTGAGCGTTCATGAAGTTACCCGCAAGAACAGCCCATCGACCGATTTCTCTTCCTGCTATACGAGCAGGACGTTGCGTTCCACCAAGTGCTGGATAAATACCAATACTTGTCTCTGGGAATCTAAATTGAGTTCTTCTCGTACCAATTCGGAAATCACAAGCGAGTGCAAGTTCTAGACCACCGCCGAGAGCTAATCCAGTGGTGAGTGCAACGGTAGTCTTCGTCGAGTCCTCTAACGCTGACAACAGCACATGCCCATTCTCAGTAAAGACTTCAATGTCTGGAATCGAATCTGAACGGATTTTATCGACAAAGAATTTGACATCTGCTCCAGCAACGAAGGCTTTTCCTGCACCATCAAGAACGATTGTTGACACTGTATCGTTTGCATTTGCAGCTTGAACTGCTTGTGTTAATTGTTCAACGACAATTTCGTTCAGAGCATTCATGGCTTCTGGACGATTGATGGTAATGGTAGCAATTCCACCTTCTGTGTGGAGATCAACATATGAGAAGTCCCAATTGGATGCTTGCTGTTGGAAGAATTCAGGGAGAGTCCATGTCTCTCCTGTAAGTTGTTGATATGCTGAAGCCATGCGATATGCTTCTGCAACACCGAGACGATTCATCAGTTCGAATGGACCCTTCGCCCATCGTAGACCAACTTTAGCGCCTCTGTCAACATCTTCCATTGAACAAATGTCTTCGTCAACGATTTGTGCAGCGACGCCAAATACGACGCCAAGAAGACGTTCTGAAACGACTGTATACTGTTCTTCGTTGTAAGAATCGTCTTCTTCAATTGGCCACATTGCATTGCTTGCAACAAGATCTCTGAGATTCTGTGCACCAACATATCGAGGTGTGTTCAGTTGTTCTGCGAGGTAATCTGTGGAGTGAAGGGCGATAGGAGGGCCTGTCAAATTCATCAATCCGAATGGACCTAATCCAATTCGGAAGGCCTTACGAGAAATTGCATCAATCTGTGCTGCGTTTGCAATTCCCTCTTCAAGAAGAAGGCATGCCTCATTGAGCCAAGGTACGAAGAAACGATTGACGACAAAGCCAGGCCTATCTTTGCAAACAATGACAACTTTTCCGAGCGTTCTGCAATATTGAACGGTTCTATCAAGGGTTTCCTTGGAAGTCGTTTCAGCTGGAATGACTTCGATAAGTCTGTTCTTTGCAGGATGGTAAAAGAAATGCAACCCAACAAAACGATCTGGTCGCCCAGTTGCTTCAGCAAGAGCATTAACTGACAAAGATGAGGTGTTGGATGCAAGAATTGTATCTTCTCCACAGACTTCGTCAAGGGTTGAAAAGACTGCTGTTTTGATGTCAAAATCTTCGAAGACTGCTTCGATGACGAGATCTGTATCGACTGCTGTATTTTCTACTCCAATGACTCCAGTAATACGATTCAATGTTGCATCGACTTCTGCCTGTGAAAAGATACGACGTTCGATGGCTTCTGAGAGAAAATTCTCGATAATTGAACGACCACGAGCAACGTATTGTTCCTCTCGGTCAACCATTTGAACATTGAATGCTTCTTGCGCACTTTTCTGAGCGATTCCAGAACCCATGTTTCCCGCACCGACGATTGCAACGTTCTCAACAGCCTTCATGAATTGGACGAACAGCAAACCGTTCATGAATCATGCGCTTACACGTTTTGTTGCTTAGTGTTGAAAAGAAATCAAGTATACCTATTGTTTCGCTGTGAATATGCCCGAGCCACCAATGATTTTACCGCCAACCGAATTGAGAACAATCAGCGATAAAATTGGTGAAACAATCCAAACTGGTGGCCAGATTAGATCATTACTTTCAGACCATTCAACACAAGGACCATTCGACATCGCTTGGGAAGTTGATGCTGCTGTTGAAGCATTGGATGTATTTGGATCACGTTGGACAATCGAGATTCTTTCAACGCTTTACATCGCTGGAGATCGACGGTTCAATGAGATGAAGCATCTTCTGAAAGGTATCTCTTCACGAACACTTTCGGACAAACTTCGCTATCTGGTCGAAGAAGATCTCGTTGTCCGCAGTGTGAGTGAAGGGCCGCCAATTCGGGTCACATATCGTCTATCTGAGCATGGGAAAACATGTGGTAGATTACTTTCACCGCTTGTTGCATTTATGAAAATTCACAAGGGCTCTATCATCGGCGCATAGAATCAAAGAGACGATGGTTTAAGATACCAAAAAGCAAACCGAAACCTATGGCACTCCTTGCACAATGGGTTCGACAAAGGCCATGGCTCGCTGCAGGAATTGCAGGTG
>CAXDRT010000115.1:0-6072 GCA_963991835.1 uncultured euryarchaeote | reverse complement strand
TCGCTGAACTCTTTGAAAGACGATACCTATGACGTAGATAATGATACACTAGCCAATGGAGCAGAAGCCCCAACAAATTGGAATACAAATCCAGTCGATGATGATACAGACGGTGATAAACTACCTGATGGATGGGAAGTACGATATTCATACGAGGCAATAAACAACAACCTTGTTGACAATTCCACAATCAATGCCTATGGTGCTCGTGGTGTCATGGATCCATCCATGGCTGACAGTGATTTAGACGGAATCAATGATGGCGAAGAAGATCCTGATTCTGACGGTCTAAATCGTACTGGTTTAATCAAGAAATATTGCCCTGGATATAATGACACAACAAATGCTGAATGCAATATCGATCCAGATACACCCGATGGTATGAAATTCTACAACAATTTAGAAAATTACACGAATTTTGAAGAATTTGAAAACGGTACGAATCCAGTTACAAATGATACAGATGGCGATGCTTGGGAAGATGGTCCTGAGGTCTATTACATGGATCATGACGATGATGGTATGGCTACAGGATGGGAATATCACTTTGAATTTGATCCATACGATCCCGCAGATAGGCTTGTGGATAGTGATGGAGATGGGCACACTAATTATTGTGAATTTAAATGGGATACAAACCCACGAAATCCGATTAGTTTCCCTGGACAAGGTGAACTGTGCGATCCATTTGAGAGCTAGGACATATGTTTAGAGTGAATTCAATATCGATTGGTTTGGTAAGCATTCTTTCATTGCTTATGTTCGCTCCATTCGTTTTAAATTCTTCAAGTGCTGAAACAAATACATCTCCAACAATCGAGTTTGATCAAGAAAACGGCATCCATTTTCTTGATGGAATAAATGTTAGTGGTTCATCTACAGTACCTCTTACCTCAGTTGAGATTTCACTATGGAATGTGACTACCAATGAACAGTATGAACTCCTTAACTCGAGTTCTTCTCTCTTATCTGTTACACCGTACGAATCTGAACTTGGAACTACTTACTGGATATGGAGTCATGAATTCGAGCATACATCTGAAAGTTGTACATGCTTAGTGAGAATATCTCTATTAGAACAAACTGATTTGCTATCTTTTGGTCTAACTATCTACCTAGGCACGACAAATCACCGCCCCGTATTGATGTATGAATCAATATCCGATCAACTCTCACAAATTATTCTCACTACCGTTGATACAACTTTACAATACGAAGTTCTCTTGCCTCCAAACCTTCTACCGTTGGACCCGATACCTGCGCAACAAGATGTTCTCACGTCTCTTTCAGTTTGCCCTGCACCCTTTGGTGTTTGCACGGATGATTATACACCTGTAACAGTGGCTCATGAAATAGAAGACACTAAACTGGTCATCACCATGGAAACCCTTTCAATAAACCTACCAGATGGTTTGTATTTGATTGATTTTTATGTACAAACAATGAGCCTGAAGGAATCTAATTCTCTTACACAATATTTTGTGATCGATCGTAATCCTCCTAATGTGACATTGTCTTCAATTTCTGAAATTCAGGAGTCTGAAACAATAACTGTTGACCTTGATGTTGATGATGGATATGAAGGTTCAGTGTATACAATCACGTGGACCATAATCGATCCAGATGGTGAACTAAGGGCTGTTACTTCTTTGGAGGTATTGGCAGATAACAGATTATCATTCACTGCAGATGAGCAAGGTGTCTACCAAATAATTGGTCTTATCAGAGATAATGGTGGCAACTTTGTAAATGTCCAACACAATGTGAGTGTCGTAAACGTTGAACCTGAATTAGACCTGCGATTTGACGGTTTCAAAATATCAAATAATCAGACGATTACTGTTAAATCATCTGACGAATGGTGCTTCTCAGCCAACCTAACGACAGACACTATCAATGATATTGACACGTTAGAATACAATTGGTTTGTTGATGGAAAATCGCTCTTAAGTGGCAGATCATACCTCTTATCCTCTGATATTCAGTCTGATCAATGGGAAAAGATTACTCTTGTGTTAACGGATAACAACGGGGCGAGCTCATCAATTAGTTTCACGGTTGAAGAACAGGAGACTCAAGTTGATTCCCCGCTTCAATCAATTACAATATGGAGTGCGATTTTACTTCTACTCATTTTATCATTTATCATAGTCATACGTAGAAAAGTTCTATCGACAAAAGAATCGGATTTTGTACGTTGGTCAGATGCTAAAGTGTCCGATGATTAACCATTCATTAAAAAACTGTGAATTGTAGCGACAACTGGTGAGTCTATGTTTAACGATGCTATGGAAAGTCTTCCAAATGAACCATTGAACATCCCAAAATCAATTTACAACGGACGTCAGCAACGCTTTCTATCTCAACTAAGTCCTTCTGATTTAGTGATAATCACCACACCACCAGAAGCCGTTCGCAGTAATGACGTGACATATCCATTCAGAACATCGAGTGATATGCTCTACCTCGTTGGATGGGCAGATCCTGAATCTGCTCTTGTCTTTCACTATGATGGATCGAAATGGATTTCACATATATTCGTTCAACCAAAAGACACGTTGAAAGAAATCTGGGAAGGAAGACGTCCAGGAACAGAAGGGGCACTCAGTGATTGGTCTGTAGACGAAGCGAGTTCAATTCATGATTTGGAACAACACCTCGATGGATACCTCACAAAATCGTCTACAGTACATGTCCGAACAGGGATTAGTGATGGCATTGATTCAATAGTTCGCTCCGCTATCGAACGTAGGGATCGTAATCGTCAACACTTCGGTTCTGGACCAGTCTCAATGGAGGATCCAAGCCGAAGAATTGCAGAGATGCGTCTACGTAAATCTCCTGAAGAAATTGAATTGATGCGTTATGCAGCAGAGGTTTCTTCGGTTGCACATGAATTAGCGATGAAAGCGAGTAAAGATGGTATTACTGAATATCAAGTACAGGCGATTATTGAAGGCTTTTTCGTGTATGGTGGCACTAGTGGCTGGGCATATCCTTCAATTGTCGGTTGTGGTGAAAATGCAACGATTCTTCATTATACAGTCAACGAATCAACATGTAAAGGTGATGAAATCATTCTTATTGATGCAGGAGCCGAATACAAAGGCTATGCTGCTGATATAACTCGCTCTTGGCCAATCAATGGTAAGTTTAGCGATGCTCAAAAAGAAATTTATGAGATTGTACTTGAAGCACAGGAACAAGCAATTGCCGCATGTCGTGTAGGAAATCATTACAATAAGCCTCACGAAGTTGCACGTTCAGTTCTTGCAGAGGGTCTTATTCGCCTTGGAGTAATCGATCAAACATTAGATGAAGCGTTAGACTTGGAATCTGGTCAACTGAAACATTGGTATATGCATAACACAGGTCATTGGCTTGGTCTTGATGTACACGATGTTGGTGTCTACAAACCAGATGGTACACCACGATTGCTTGAAGCAGGTATGGTATTGACTGTTGAACCTGGATTGTATTTTGGAGCTTGGAGGCCTGATGTTGAATGTCCAGAACGATATGCAAACATTGGGATTCGTATTGAAGATGATGTTCTTGTGACAGATGGTGAGCCAGATGTACTCACAAAACGCTGTCCAAAAACAATTGCTGATATTGAAGGAATAATGGGAACGCAATAGAGGTGAGCCTATGGGCTGGTCAACTATTCTTGAAAAAATCAATTCGAGCAATGAAACTTTTCGTCTTACAAGTGAGGAGTGCCTCATATTGTATGACTCTGCTCCTTTACATCAATTGATGGATGCAGCCCACCATAGAAGGAAATTACATAATCCCACAGATAAAGTAACTTATCTTGTTGATCGAAACATTAACTACACAAATATATGCACAATTAATTGTCAATTTTGTTCATTTTATCGTCCTCCAGGTCATGATGAGACTTACACTCAGACATACGATGAAATTCGTCAACGTATCGTTGAACTAGAGGATATTGGAGGATCCAGAATTCTAATGCAAGGGGGTGTAAACCCTGATCTCGATATTGATTGGTATATTGGTTTGATTAAGGAACTAAGAATTCATCATCCAACAATCGATTTGGACTGTTTCTCACCGATTGAATTAGAGGGTATTGCGGAAGTTACACAGAGCACAACACTCGAAGTTCTTACTCGATTCAAAGAAGCAGGTATGCACGGCTTACCTGGGGGAGGAGCAGAAATGCTTGTCGAAACTGTGCGTAAAGATGTATCTCCTAAGAAAGGACATCCAGATAATTGGCTTCGCGTGATGGAAGAAGCTCAATGTTTGGGCTTAACCACAAGTGCAACAAATGTCATTGGATTTGGAGAAACTAACTCAAATCGAATTGAACATCTCAATCGAATTCGTCAACAACAAGAACGTGTATTGTCATTAGGTCATATTGGTTTCACTTCATTTATCGCATGGCCAGTTCAACTTGAGACAAATACATTTGGAAAAAGAAACAGAGGTGCGAACAGATTTGAACTTGGTGCAGGAGCAAGTGAATATCTCCGTCATGTTGCAATCTCACGTTTATTCCTTGACAATGTACCCCACATTCAAGCCTCTTGGCCAACAATGGGGATGGGTGTCGCTCAGATGGCTCTCATAGGAGGAGCAGATGATGCAGGTTCGACAATGATGGAAGAGAATGTGGTATCTGCCTCAGGTACGACCAAATTTAGTGCATCTGAACAGGAACTACAAACTTCGATTCTTCGATCAGGATTTTCACCGCAAAGGCGCAATAGTGATTATGATCATCTGGAAACTCCAGACACCACTAATTCATTGCCTGAGGCCAATTGTTTGCCACCAAGTCAAATTGTTGAATTAGTATAGAATACAACCCATATTTCAGCAACGATATTTCGTCCACCTTTGCTTGATTCTCCAGTTGGATTATACTCTTGGCCGTTGAAAAGCCCTCGATAAGTTAGTTCGTTAATCTGTCCATTGTAATCGACCCATGATGAGATGTCGTAAGTCCATTGCTTAACATCTTGACCAGCACACCATCCTGCTCGACCAAATGGCCATGAACCGAACTGATTCGCAACAACTCCATTCGAAATTTCATTTTCACAACCAGTATTGGAACCAACGATTGGATGCCATTCGTATGTATGATGATTATCGATGTAGTAGTGGTGCTCATGATCACAAAATTCCGCACAATTTGCATCGTCCTTTTGGAATCCGTGTCCCGTTATGGTTGCAACAATTTCGACTCTTGTCGTCTCACTTGGAACTGTGAAATTTAGACTTCTTGTATACTGGCTTTCGTTATTATAAGAGCCATCGAACTGACCACCTGTAAATGCAAATGTAGCATCATGTGGGCGTTCTCCGCTCCCCCAATTGGAGAAAAGGAATTTTATTGTCATGTCTCCTTTATTGGCTCCCTTATATCGAAACCTACGGGTTTCATCATCTTCAAGCATGAATAGATATGGGCTAATATCTGTAAGCCAACGACCTTCACGACCATATGTTGTAATCCATCGCATGAATTCTGTCCCACAGATGGACGAATTATTTTCATCGCAGATGTAGAGATGAGCGAGATAATCCCATTCATGACATCCTCCGTACGCACCTTCACTATTCTGGAATCGATTACTTCGATCATCGCAGGCATGCTCATGAAAAACTTCGAGTGTGTCATATGACGACATATTGTGTGGCATACTGAATGTCGCATTTCGGTATGAATTATGATTCGAACCCCAACCTCCAGAATGGCGTTCAAAATCATATAGAGTTACGACATCAATTCCGCTATCCTGCATGCGAATTTCAGGCTCAAATTCGGCATTCCATTGATGCGGTTCATATGCATAATGAGTAGGATCATTTGTTTGAGAGACCCATGCATAGATTGAGCCAGTTTCTCTTGCTCTCTGGAATCGATCAATTCCCATAAAGAATGGGCTATTTGTATTCGAAATCATTTGCCCTAATCCCCCTTGAATGTTACTTGCATCCATGTCGATGTAGTGAATTCTCCCTGACCATTCCTGTTCCTCACTTGGATTTAGTCGTGCTTCAACATCACTCTTTCTCGATGTTATGTCA
>CAXDRT010000114.1:0-6093 GCA_963991835.1 uncultured euryarchaeote | reverse complement strand
GTGGTAAGTTACGGAATAACCGATGCAATCATGATTGGATGTGATGACTCAAAAATACCCACATCGTTCCAATCAGTTATCAAATCCGCAAACTGCTCGATGTGGTTCCTTCACGATGGTGATAATGAACGTATTATGATGTTACAGAAACGAATTCTTGGGCCTAACAACTCACCCAACAATTGAAACGATTCGGTATAGTACGAACTACATGGGGAGGAAGGCAAATGCATCAGGCATCATAATTTGTCTACTTCTTTCTGTACTATCGTTCACATTATCTTCCAACATAAATTCGTTATTTGATATCGAAGTGGATTCAGAAACAGTGAATGAAACTCCTTTGGTGGGTTTAGAAGATAATGAATCATGGCTTGTTGTTCTTCTTGATTTTGATTCAGACCCACTTGAAAATAATCAAAAGCAAGCATTTGGTAATCTCTTAGAAGAACAGGCAGAATTGTATTTTACAGAAGCAATAGGACGCTCGGTGAACATTGAAATTGATGTTCATGATGAGATTATTCGTTCCCAACGTTCATTGGAATATTATGGTAAAGACGGAGAAAACGGCCGTGATTATGGAGATGGTACCGAATTTATGCCTGCGGAATTATCTGAATATGTTGTTAATAATCTGAACGTTGAAGATTGGAGCAAGTACGATTTAAACGATGATAATATTGTTGACAGATTCCTAATCGTTCATTCAACACTCTCTCAAGAACAAGGCGGTGGATCAACGAGCAGAATTTGGTCCCATTTCACAACATTTCAGAACCCAATCTCGATAGATGGCTATGTAGTAGAACACTATACAATGTCCAGTCTTCGCCATGGGGTGAATGGAATAGGCACCATACTCCACGAAATGATGCATCAATTTGGAGCATTTGATCTCTATCCAGTCCACGATTCTGGATACAGTGGGTCATGGAAAGGCATCGGTATTTGGGACATTATGGCAAGTGGAAATTGGAATGGAGGTGGAGATAAGCCTTCTCTTCCTACAGGACCAACGATGGAAACTATTGGTCATAATGCAACTGTTAACCTGAACCTAGAATGGCCAACAACCTCACAAAACCCCTGTATTGGTCCAGCATTTGATATACAGTCTAGAACTGATGGTGGGGCACGAGTCAAGATACAGATTGGACCAGAGGAATTTGTATGGTTTGAAAAGAGATCCAAAGATGGATTTGATGAGGCACTTCCAGGTGAAGGAATTTTAGTTCTCCTTGAGGATAAAACCGCAGGAGATGCCCAATATAATGCCATGAATACAGATCAAAAAAGGCCATACTTACGCGTGGTTGAAGCTGATGGTAATGACGAACAATTGCAAGGAATAAATGATGGTGTCTTCGAAGATTTATTCCAGCCAGGTGATACTTTTGGACAATTAGGAATAGAGATTCGTAATCATGATGGAGTACTCGTCCCATGGCATGCTAATGTTACGATTGTAGATGATGTATGGAGGATCGAAATATATTCTTTAAATTGTTCTCCTTCGTTTACAGTCGACTTACCAGATTATGGCTTAACAATGCTCCAGGGTGAGGGTTTTCCGATTGGAATAACTGAATCACAAGCACCTGTATCATGCATTGGTATGCTTACTGGGAGTGATGGAAGAACAATCGATTTTTCAATGAATGAGAATGGAGAGGATAATCAAATCACAGGTGTATTTTCGAACCCTGGTATTGTCGATTCTATCGCTACATTCAGTGGCATAATTAATTGCGATGATTTCCCAATCGATATTCGTACCACAGTTACTACAGTCGGAACCCACCCCTCAGTCAATGAAATGCATATTGAAGGGAATATTGATTCAGTAGAAGCATCAACAATCACGATACCATACATTGGAGACGGCGTTGGAAGTGGAACCTTTTCAGTAGATTTACGAGGCCCAATAACCCGTATCGGTACTGTTAGTTCACCACTGACGATCACCAACGGAACGGGATCAATCATTATTGAGATCAATCCTAATGGGTTATTGCAACCGAATATGTTCGTTTTTGGAGAGGTTAAGTTGACCTCATTCAATGGCGAAATGTGGACAATAGATGTGGAATTACAAGCAGATTCGGAATCTAAAATTCCAATTTTAGATGATCAATCAACCATTATAGGCGTATTTTTTGCAGTATGTTCTGTTTGGTTTGCAATAACATATCTAGGAGATATACGATCAAAGAATGTGATTGAAGAGACAATCTTAGATCAGGAAACAACCTTTGAATTCGATTAGTTCCTTTTTGGTAACCAACGTTTTATCCGAAGATAATTCCATTGATTATCGGAAAATATTGCACAAACCCATTCCTTGTGAACGCCTTCTGCAAGTCGTATAGACAGACAAACGCCTTCCCATGATGTAGAGGCATGCTGAACGGGCTGAATGAGCCAGGGAGCGTGAGATTCTTCGAGATCTCCGTCATAGACTCGCCATTTACATCCAAATTTGAATCCAGGACGAACCAATAAGCCTCTACTGAGTAAATCATCCATCAAGACAATATCTGAATCCGATGAAGTTTTGTTCTCCAAACAAGTTTGAACATATTCAAATTCCTCACCACGTAGTACTCGCCCAGACATATGGTCAAATCCAATTTGAGACCAAGGCCAATTTCCATCGTATGGCAAATATACGCCCTTTTCTAAAACCCGTCTCTTATCCCAACATTCCTCGACAAATTGTTGGGAATTTTCTGATAAATCACTCCATCGTTTATTGGATCCTTCTGGTTGAATCAAATCTACACGATAACCAGTGACGTGAAGTTCGTCATCAATAACATAAAGTTCAGCTAAAACATTATTTTCGGATGACTGTATGCACCATTGAAAGATATCAGTCCAACTAAATTCGTCATTTGTTGATGCCATCTTAACGTATGCTTGACATGGTTCCTTGAATCTATTTTGATTATTACCCCAACGAACTCCCCACGATGAAAACGGCGTATTATCCTCTAAATTTTCACTAGGAACAACCATTTCTCCACCTCTTCGCCCGATATCCAAAATGACCGCCTCATGGAGTAAATTTGGATTCCGATCGAATTCCTTCTCTAGCCAATCCAATGTTGGAAGTGGAACAGAACGATGCCAATGGCAGTACAAAACTTCAGCAGATGTTAATGAAATCGTACCATCTGAATTCCGACGACCAATCGCACTTTTTTCAAACAGACGGGTTGCCAGAGGTGGCTTAAGAGTCCAGTTTTTACCGTCGAATGTTGGCCGTTGAAATGGCTTTTTACCTGGTAATTCTTTGACAACATCAGGTCCTATTGGCCGAGTTGAACGGACCCGAGGTTTGTATCGGCGTTGTTGTCGGACCATGCTAACTCGTCATGGAACTCACATATTGTTTCGTCGATTGAACCGATTGTCCTAAGGACTACCACCATGACATACAACCACGGGGGAGGAACATGGTTAGCGGCTTTCTAGGCACTCTAACAACAGAAGAACGAACTCTTCTGCACTTGATGTTTCATCAACTTCCTGAAGGTGTATGGGAAGCCCCTGTAGAATTAACACAAGCCGGTATTTCAGCAGCAGTTCATGTTCAAAGAAAGCATGTCCCTCGTACTCTAAAGCGACTTGAGCAACAGGAGGCAATCAATAACACAAGTCGGCATGTTCCTGGTGCTCGTCAAAAAAGAAGAGTATATTCTTTAACTCCTAAAGGCAGACAGAGAGCCAATTCTCTTCGGGCTAAAATTGGAGAAACACCAGTACGCTCAGATGGCAAAACAATTTTGCTTGAATCGTTATTCAAATCCACAGTTTCTCCTCTTGAGACATTAGCACATATCGATGAACATCTGGCGTATCATCAAAATCCAGTACTATCACCAGTATCTCATCCCGAAGGAGCAGCCTCACTCGATGCTCAAGCAGGAGAAGCGTTGGTTCGTAGAATGTTTGCCCGTGCATGGGAAGACGGAAGAATTACCAAAGATGAACAATTATTACTGAATGAAGTTGTCGACTTTCTAGGAATGCATCCTGATCGTGTTCGCCGACTTTCAAATGAAGCTCGTAGAGAAATCAATGTACCTCCTCCCGAAGAGATCTACCTCGATATGTTGAGGCAAGCACTCGTGGATGGTACAATTCATAGCGAAGAAGAAGCACTATTGAAGACGGTTCAAGTTGCTTTTGATATCGATAATGGCACCCATGAACGATTGTTAGATGAAGCACGCAAGCAACCTTTCATTTCTCCAGAATTAGAATCCTATAAGTCCGTGTTACGAACTGCGTTGACTGATGGGATTATTACTGGAGATGAAGAAGCAATGTTAGCGACACTTCGGCAACAGACTAACATTTCTGAGCAAGATCACGCCACACTTTTGGCTGAATTACAAGATGATATTTGAAGAGGGAAAACCATGGGAATGAATGATGATGATGCACGTGTTCATGATGCGTTACGTAAACTGGAAAATGACCTAAAATCAATCAAACCCTCAAAGGTGTTGCTCGTAGGTGATATCATGATGGATTGTTACATTCATGGTTTTGCGAATAATTTGAATTCAAGAGCGCCTGTTCCTGTTCTAAAAGAGATTTCAAGAGATGAGGATGTTGGAGCTGCTGCACACGTTGCTCGTGGTCTTGATTCACTTGGACTTTCGAGCCAACTCCATGGAGTCATTGGCGATGATGCACCTGGACTTGCTGTTTTGGATATGCTCGATGAAGAAGGAGTTGATACATCAGGTATCGCGGTCTTGGAAGATAGGATCACTACGGTCAAGACACGTTTATTGGGGGCTCGTGAAGGACTCGTACGTGGCGAACAATTACTATTACGCTGGGATATTGAGGACGAAAATCCAATACCTGAACAGGCATCAAAAATGCTCATTGATCAGACAATTAATGCTCTGCCAGGATCATCTTGTCTCATCCTATCCGATTATGGATTAGGTGTGCTTAATGATGAAGGCGCAGCACGGCTTATTTCCGCTGCAAAAGCACAGAATGTTCCAATTATTGCTGATCCTAAATTGACAGGACTACACCGAACTAAAGGTGTAGATTGGGTTATGTTCCAATCCAAAGGACTTGAATTAATGCGAAGAAGATTAGGCTCACCAACTGGTACGGATGCTGCAGTTAAATTATTGGAATCGAATGACTGGAAACATCTCGTCATTCTTGAAGGACAAGATGGAGTGACTATTCATAGTAAAGATGCTGAAACTGTCCATGTACCATGCATGTTGGAAGATATTCGACAAATGATTGGGTTGATAGATGCCGCTGCAGTTGCAGTCGCTACAGCCATCTCATTGGGACTAACTGTTGATGAAACTGCTCAATTAGCAAATGCAGCAAGTGAATGTATCCTAACTGCAGATAGAACGGACAGATTTGTATTACGATTGGACGATATGATTGATCGAATTGGAGAAATTGCTTGGACTCTCCAAGTATCCAAACGCTGAGGCGAGGATATGAGTTCATGGCTAAGACCAACTACTGCAGATATTGGTTTACGCTCTTACGCAGCAACGTTTGAACGGCTGTTTGAGGAAACGTCCTATGGAATGCAGAATTATCTGATCGACTCTGAATCTTCTCGATTAATTCCTAAGCAAGTGCACCATTCTTCTGTATGGAATGTTTCAATTCCAATTCATGAAGAAATGAATAGCATTCTACTCGTTAAATGGTTAGAGGAAGTATTGTACCAGGATGAAGTTGAAAGAAAGTGGATGGTTGAAAGTACTATTCGAATTACAGAAGAGAATGAAAACATAGTACTGCAGGCACATGTCCTTTGGGTCCCATCAGATTCAGTAAAAAAAGAAGTTGAAATAAAGGCAGTAACGCGTCAAGACCTGATTGTTATGGAAGTAAAGCCGAATCAAGAAGTTCCATCAAATTGGCCTGAAGTACCATCGTTTGAAGGGCCAGGTTGGTTTTCAGATGTGGTATTTGATATCTGAAAGTGGGAATCCTCAGGTGGACGCCCGTACTTTTGAGCCAAATCTGCACACTTCCTCCGTCCCGAATCCCTACAGCATCCATGGCCCCAGGTAGGGA
>CAXDRT010000113.1:0-6190 GCA_963991835.1 uncultured euryarchaeote | reverse complement strand
GAATTCATAGATTGTGTTTCCTGCAGTCGTGACACCGTTTGTTGGCAATCCTGCGCCTGTGTCAGCGTCAGTCCATGCAGCCAACCAAGCACAGTCCATGTTGGTTCCATTGAAATCAACAGGCGCTGGCTCGAGAAGTAGAGCATATGTACTGCCAATGGTGAAACCACTGGTTAGGTCGCTTGCGTACCAGGTATCGGACGCTAGTGTCTCGTTCTGTCCAGCAGGTCCGAATGCTCGGAGGTTGTGGTCAGAATATGTGTTTCCAGCACTGTCTCCAGTGATGACCCAAACAGTAGCTTCACCGTTTGAATCAGTAATGTGAGATCCGACTTCAAAGAGTTCGGCTCCTGCTGAAGTTACGACACTTGCACTGACAACGTGACCGCTCTTGTTTACTTCCTCGATAACTGAGTTAACAGCTTCTAGTCTGTAAGCACGTAGAGTTGCAGTACCACCGTAGTAAATCAATGCAGATGAAGATGTGTAAACATCACAATCTGTTGTGGCTCCGTTAGAGTCTGCACAATCGTTGGTGTTCTGAGTAACGTCGATCAAACGGACTTCAGCGTTGGAACTTGCATAAGCAAGGTAAACACCGCTACCAGCGTTTGAGCTTGTGATATCAACGCCACCGACTGTCATCTTAGAGTTACGAGCATACAGAGCGTGGTCTGTACTTGATGTGTGGGTAAGAGTACCGCTATCAACAACGAAGTTGTTTGGTGCAGCACTGCTTGAACAACTGCTGTAGACTCTGTCTGAATCAATGGTTGTTACATCAATCTTCCAACCACATCCAGCAACACCGAATCGACCTGAGTCGAGGTTTGTTACTGTCATGACATCAGTAGAGATTGCGTTACCAGAGATATCGATATGTCCTGCTGTTACATCATTGAAGATCGAAGGTTGAATTCGAGTCAATGACATATCGCCTGCTTCAATATCATCAAAGATAGCGAAATCGCCAGATGGTCCATTCGCTGTGCTTGAAGAGCCACCAGGGACGATGGCTACTGTAGCAGATCCGACGTCGACTTCAGTCATGTTGATTGAACCAAGTGCATTAATTGAGACACTTGAGTATCCAGGTGCATCGAAGTTGAAGATGTTCACTTCGCTTGATGTACCAAAGGCTGAATCCAATGCAACTCCAGTTTGTGCAGCTCCACTTGATGTGAAAGAAGCACTAACGTTAGAGATAGTTACATGTTGTAGGTCAGTATCGATGAGGTTCTTGTATGCATTTTCGATGGTTACGTTCTCAACATGGAGCATTCCACCAGTAGATCCTGGATAGTTGACGATAGCGCCGCCCCATGTTTCGCCGTCAGAGTTACAATTCGACATCGTTCCTTCCATGAGCATAGCGTTTGCGCTGCTTGGCAAGTTAATACAAGCCTTGTCAGCTCCGCTGATAGCGAAGTTCATCATCGTAATTGCAGTTCCTTGACCACTGCCGTGACTGATTGCAGTCTCAACGTTGGTGAAAGTGACTTGACTTAGTGTGAAGTTACCAACGTTTGAGTTGGAGTAACATGGTCGAGTACCACCGTTGCTGTCTGCACAGTATGCGTTGTAGTCTTGGTGTCGAGATCCTGCTGTGATTGCAGCAGTACTGGTGTTGTTGAAGTCAACGTAACTGAATACGTGTCGATCATCGGTTCCAGCAGTAGCAGTACAATCATCTGTGAAGGAGAGACCCTTCCACTCTGCACCAGCAGCACCCTCGAAGAGGATACGGTCGGTTGAGTTTCCAATGGCCTTGACTGAGTCACAAGCACCATCGATGGAAATACCCTTTCCTTGTTCGACTTGGATGACTGTTCCTGGCTGGATTGTTAAATCTCCACCTGAGACAGATAGATAGTCGCTACTAGGACTGATTCGGTAAGGTGAACCTTCATTGTCCCAGATACATTCTACGTTGTTTCCTGAACAGTCAAGATCGTTGTCGACGTCTGTACCCTTTCCTTCGAATGGCATTGTACGTACGTAGACACCACAATCGTATGCTGTGTTATCATAGCAGTAGTAACTGCTGTAATAGCCCCACCATGGTGCGATTGTACCTGCGCGAGCTGCGGAGTTACTTGAGTAAGGTAGAGCAGGCATGTTACTACCCCATGTGGTAATACCACGTTCGAGGGATGTAGCACCATTGTCAATCATGTAGAGGTAACCGTTACGTCCGATACGAAGTCGGTCGTCGCTGTCATCACCATCGAAAGACTTCTGGAAGTAATCAAATGTAAATCCTGAAGGCAAATCGATGTTAGCGTTACATCCAGTCTTGTATTGGTTCCAGTAGTAACTGTAGGAACAGTAGTAACCAGTTGGTGTACCGCCAGAACTTCCTGAGATAACTTGAGCAGCGTTCGTAACTGACTTGATACCAGTCGAGAATGCTTCGTATCCGTGGTCGTTACCGTCTGTTGAAATTCTGAAGTTGGATGTGTGCGGGTTGTTACCAGCCATGTATCCACCGCCAGGGTTTCGCATGGTGTCACCCTTTGTACGGGTGTGATCCATGTATCCAACAGTAGCGTAATCGTAGTATGCTGCACAACCTGAATCGTACTTGAACTCGATTTCGTTTGTTACGTCATAGAAGATTACTTGGTAATCACAAAGATAGTTTGTGTTGTAACCCATGTCTCTCCATTCAACGATAAGCATCATGTTCGGATCGCCAACTTCAAAGTTGTTGGTCGAAGTGGTTTCAGTGTTAACACCTGCCGCAACAGTTGATTCATCGACTGATGTAGCATAGTATGAAACATAATCTCCACGCTCGAGTGTGTTGAGTGTAGCACTCCAGTCACATGTAGCTGCAGCACATTCTGATCGTGTCTTGCCTACTGGAGACAAGAGGACTGATGTGGTACTACCATTATTGATGGAGTAATGCAAAGTAGGACCTTCATTCAAAGTCTGATTGACATTTAATCCTGAAGGTGGATCTCCAGCATCAGCGATTGTGTATGTGAAGGTACGACTCTTACTGTGTGAGTCACGCAAGACTGCGTGGTCCATATCTGGAGCACTTGTATCTGGCGTAGGTGCAACCTTTCCAACCTTGTAGGTAATGGCTCCAGAGGAAGCCATTCGTCCGTAGTATCCAGCACTTAGAGCAACTCCAGACCACTTGTAGGAAGAGGTTTGGTATGCGTAATAGTAACCAGTGTTACATCGAGCATTGGATGAACTTGAACGGTAGAAGTAATAGAAACCGTTTGTTCCAACACAAAGCCAGTTAGCCTTGGATGTGCTGTATCCAGTACCGTTCCATGTAATCTTACCGAATGTTCCGGTAATGTCACCTGGGATTGGGACGTTGTAAGCAGCTGTGTATCCGTAAGTGGATACAGAGGAAGCTTGACTTCCACCTGCGAGTGCGCCAGTTTCGATCTCTGGTGTAGAGTCACCAATACCGACCATACCCCATGCGTTGTCGCCTGAGTCATAGTGGAAGATGAGGTTCATCTGAGGTCCATTCTTTGCGCTGATAGCGAGGTATCCGCCGTCGCCTTGGTGAAGTTCGGTCAAACCAGATTGGGTTCCACCGTATCCATTGTATCCACCGCTTGGTGTTGTGGTCCACTGCATCTTCCACTGGGAGTAGAAGTAGTAAGAGGACGCGTAGAAACAGGAGTAACTACCAGTTCCACAGTTTGAGACATCCCACTCATAGAGATATTCATCAGAGTGGTCGTAGTATGTCATTTGTCTGTCGTGATATCCTTGCGGAGAGTAGTAACTTCCCGAGTGGACATCAGTTGTCAAAACAGTGAACTTCTTTGCATTTCCAGCGTTGACGATATCATCTACGAAGAAGTAGTGAGCGTTGCTCTCTACCCATGTACCTGGTGCTGTGTTACTTGCAGGTGGCGCTGGATCGTATCCAACGTTTGCTCCACCAGCTGTGTTCAGATCTTGGAACTTCCAGTAGTACTCAACATAGTCACCTGCACTGAGGTCTGGAGTGGATGCCTTGAATCGGCAATCACTAGCAGTAGTGCTGCAGGATTGAATTGTTGTAGCGCTAACAGAGGTCCATGAACCGTTGTTGACGCTGTAGGACATTGTCACACCGTTTGCAGTGGTTGTGTCAATACCAGACAGGTCTGTTAGAGTTGTAAAGAATGTTCTCTTTCCTTCTACATAGGAAGTCAAAGCACTGTAAGGAACGTGACTGGAGGTTGGGGCATCCGAGTCAGAACCACCGGAGTAAATTACTTCCAGGTAGCTGTTTGATCCACCGCTGTTGTAAGCGTAAGTGTAGACGTATATGCTTGAGGTCATATCCGCACCCATTCCGACAGTTCCAGAATTGGATTGTGCGTTGATGATGTAGTTGTGAGAACCTGTGCTGGAGGAACAAGCAGTACCTGCAGAGTTCGAGTTGTCACAGAGTTCAGAGGTCTTCCAACCTGTACCTTGAGCGTATGTGCCCACGGCAGCAGAGTTACCAATCGAAGAAATTAGTTTTCGCTCGTTTGTGTTACTGTTCGATCCTGACAACAGGTTCGCAGAAATGGAACCTGAACATGATGCAGACGTGACACCGTAGTTGTATCGAACGTCAGTACCACACGATTCCAAAACTCGTGAAGTGATGCTTGTAGAAGATGAACTTCCGTATCCATAAGATACGTATTGCTTCCAGTTAACTTCCTCGACTGTTGCGCCAGATGGCAGAGCAGAGGCCGAAGTGAACGTGTACTTGTGCCATGGCAGATAGTAGTAAGAAGAGTAGTATCTGTAGAGGTAAGAGTAGGTGTTGTTGTAACAGTATCCGTAGTAAACGTAACAGTATCCACGGTTACCACTTGTGACCTTGATGGTAGGGTCTAGTGCGAGTGGGAACACTCGGTCTTCAGACATCAACCAATCTGTGTCAACAGCAGTGGTAAGCATAATCATAGGCCCATAGACTTGAACAAAGTATGTACCGATGTATGGCTCATTGCTAGACTCTTCCATGACAACTGGCTCAGGGATGGTGGCCAGTAGTTCACCAGAATCTGTTGAACGGATTTCAAGTTCACCTTGTGTGGTGGTGATTTCTTCACCGAGAAGTACACCATCTAAGTAGAGTCCATAGCCCATAGGTAGACGAATGGTTTCGGTCATACCGAAGTATGCTGCCATTTCATCGAGGACAGGACGCTCTTCGATAATGAGGTTCTGCTTGACTTGATTTGTTTCAACTGAGTAATCAATAGCGAAGCCCTCTGCAAGAGGGTATCGGATAACGTTACCGCCAACTTCAACATCGCCAGTTGCAGGAGCTACTTGATATGGCATCGGAGCAGTTCCTGTAACATCGATTGTCATGAGCATAGGGTTCAATCCAGTGATAATTGGATCTACGAACTGGCTTGGCTGGACACTTACACCTTGTGAAAGTTCAGCACCAAAGGTAGTTGTGAAAGTATTCTCCTTCACTTCCCAACCATCTGGTGTCGCCATGATGTTGAGGTTAATGTCCTCAAAGGCGCCACTATCAGCAAGGTAATGCACTGGCTCATCACTTGTGAGTTGTGCTATTTTTCCATCCTCGGTGAGGAAGCCCTTTGTGTTCGCTTGCCTCATACCCAGTAATTCCTGGGCAGAGTCGTACTCATAGGTCGTTTGTTCGATGGTGGCTGGGAGTTTGAAGAAATCATCAATATCAGTTGTGATCTCTGCAACACTCACAGTATCGGTTGTTGTGTTATCTACTAGGCTTGTCATTGGCATAAATGCCATCAAAGCACATAGTAGAACGGCAACGCCGATTCCACCAATTGCGGTTTTCGTTTTATTATTCTTGTTTCCCAACATAGTCATTCACTCCCATACGGACTGTATGCAAGTGCAACCACGTTCTCCGCTACTTATAGGAATTGGGGTACAAAATCTTTGAATCAATTGTTTCAAAGTGTAAATTAAACAGGATACTGCGTAACATTTTGTCGGCTTACTAGTACAAACAATTTGTAAAATGAACAATCTATTTAATTCTGTTTTGAGGATTTAACAAATTCGTAATTGTTCACGATCTTCTGGAGCATCTTAGAAGATCAAAATAAAAAAAGGCCGGAGAGGGCGCCAGAACGCCCTCCCCGGCGGCTTCTGCACACAACCTGTGTACAGATTACGACGGTTGATTACTGTGAGTCTGTCTCTTATACACATCTGA
>CAXDRT010000112.1:0-6225 GCA_963991835.1 uncultured euryarchaeote | reverse complement strand
GTATTTTTCCAGCCTCAACGTGCAAGACAGTATCAAGGACTTGAGAAACGAGACCAAGCTCAACCTTGCCAATGAGTCGCTGAATTGCTTCAAGCGCAGAGTTTGCGTGTGTAACACCAAGCAGACCAACGCCTGCAAGACGGACATCGGCAAATATTTCGAAATCACGGGCCCTTCGAACTTCATCAAAGATTACGAAATCTGGTCGTACAAGAAATATGATTTCAGCAGTTTTCTCCAGATCACCCTCAAGAGGAGCATATTGTGTGATTCGGTCTGCAAGTTGTAAATCACGTGGTGCTTCCATAGTTTTGACCATCGCACCAATATCTTGGTCAAGATACTCAGCTATTGCTTGAGCAAGCGTTGTTTTTCCAGAACCAGGACGTCCACAGATGAAGACCCCGCGATGATGGTCAGAAAGTCGTTCTATGATTTTGGAATCAAGATCGTAATCTGAAAGTGATAACTTTGCAACTGGGCGAACAAGCGTAATTTCTCTCGCATCTGAGAATGGCGGGCTTGCACATGTAATTCGTAAATCGCCGAGTTGGAGTACACGGCACCCTTTACGATCGATTTCCAAGAAACAGTCACTGCGGTGCTGATTCATTTCAACAATTGTCCCAAGTTCTTCTTGCAGTGATTCGACTCGAAGGTTATCCCATTCATCTTCGGTTTCAATCTCGACAAGTTCCAATTGACCAATCGTCCCTCTTTTGACGCGTGGCGGACAATCGGCTTTGAGAAAAATAGTGTGGACATCAGCCTCAAGAAGATTCTCGAGATGTTCAGGGAGTTCAGGGTGCTCGCCGTGCTTCGCCATGATAAGAAATCCTCGATGGAGGCATTTGACCCTTCGCCTGATTATACAGTAGGATTGCCAGGTTCGAGCATCCCAAAGGTCCACCAGATGTAGGCGTTGGTACCAATGCTACCAATAATTGAACCGACTAATGGGAAATCGTACATTGCGATACACCAGTACGTTAGGCCTGCTGTAACAACTCCGAAGGTGAGGATGTTGAGAATGCCTCCGTTGGCCATTCCACTGAATCTTGCTGTAGATTCGTATCTTGAAACCCCCCAAATTGCAGCAACTAAGCACGATAAAATCGCAAAAGCAGTCGCTCCATCAAAAACCGAGTCTCGGAGAATCCATGTTGCAATCGAGGAAATGGTAATTCCTGCAAGAAGCCAAAGCATGACTCTTTCTGGGCTCATATTCTACTCCAACCCGCCTCATCTCTTCAATTCTCGTGCAGCCTTGACTCCTCGAGATAGCAGTTTTTGTCGAACCTGCTGTATGCAATCGATTGTTCGAAGAATTGACCCTGTTGAAGCAGCGTATGTTGTATCTGACCCGAAGTCCAAAAAATCTTCGAGTTGACCATCAAGTGGGGCTTGCCTACATTCAACCGCTTCCTGCACGTGATCTCCATCTCGGAGAATTGTATACGAATCATGTTGATTTAATTGGACGACAGCAACACCATTTGAACCATAGATTGTGAATTCAGCAATGTTTTGTTTACGCGCCCACCCGACTTCTATTTCGACCTCAACTTGATATGGGAATTCAAGGATGATCTTTGCATATCGACTGCCTCCACTTATGCTAGATATGGCCATCGGCGATTGTTCACTAAGCAGTAAGGTTGCGACATCTATTCCATGGATTGCTAAGGAATCAAGGCAGTTCGATTCAGGATCACCCACTCTCGTTGACAATCTCTTGTATTCAATACGTTCAATAGCGCCCAACTTACCAGAGCGAATCTGATGATGGAGGTCTTGAACACAAGGATGAAATCTTAACAAAAACCCTGTTTTCAAAATTTTACCTTTTTCAACAGATGTAGCGACAAGAGAAGAAGCCAAATCATGATCAACAGAAAGTGGTTTTTCTACCAATGCGTGAACTCCCTGTTCAAGGAACATCTTCCCTAGGGCATAGTGAGTGTTGTTTGGTGTTGCCACAATAACAGCATCTATTTGATGCTCATCGACAAGCGACTCAACATTTTCATGAACACAAAATCCAGACAACCGTAGGGATTGAGCAATGTTATGGTCATTGTCACAGGCTACAATATGCTCGATATTCAATTGATCTTGAAGGCGTACTAATGCAGCAAGGTGATGGGAGCCCCATCTACCACAACCGACGACAGCAACCCGTAGTGACACAATGTCGGCTAAACCATTCAGCAATTGAGGTTTGGCTTATCCCCACATTCTTCAATCAATGGTGGAATAATCAGGTTTTTCGATATCGAAAGCTACGACATCTGTTTGTTCCATGGTTTCGAGATTGTGCACAGTTATTCCCGCACCAGAAAAAGCATAGATGAAATCGCCCATGAAAATAGTCCGCCGAATATTCTGTTCACCGCCCCACCAGTAATTGCTTTCTTCAGAATTTACAAGAGAGGAATGATTGATTTCGCCATGGATTAACATATTTCCAGTACTCTCATTGACATTTACCAGAATCGCCTTCGAGACGTATTCATAATACCATGAAGATTCTCCATCCGTTGAATCGTCTACCCATCGATATGTTGAGAGAGGCACCGCCAACATTTCTTTCGGGCCCCAATATTGGAAGGCTTTGTGCTCATACATTGCCTCAGAATAGGCCCATGTCCAACGCCCTTCTTCAGGATTCTCAACAGGGGACAGCGAGAGGACACTTGCTTCTTGAGGGTCTGTAATATTGCTAATATCAAAGGTTGAAAGCCGGGTATTTGACCAATCTAAGCCGAGACCATCTTCACCAGCAGGCCCCATTCCGATTGTAAGTAACATATCTTCACTGATTGGATGAATGTATGTTGATACGCCAGGCACTTTCAATTCTCCAAGAATTGCAGGATTCATTTGATCTGACAAGTCGATAGTCCAAAGAGGATCGATGTTTCTGAAGGTAACAAGGTAAGCCCGATCACCCACAAACCGAGCGGCCCATATCCGCTCTGTTTCAGCGATACCATCGAGTCTACCGTATTCCTGTAGGATCGGTCGATCTGTTTCTGGGTCTACTCCACGAACAAGTGTAATGATCGAAGAAGACATCGGATCAGGATCTTCCATCCACCACCGATTCCATTGGCCAACAGTTGTTGCCACTCGAAGTACCCCTTCGTACTCGGAAATACTGAATTGATTCAAGATTGTACCATCAATCCTGCCAGAACCAGTGTATGTTGTCACGCCAGGAATTGAGATATCGAAGGTATGGATATTGGTCTGTTCCATAACTTCATCCTGGCCCCAGAACCACCACCAATCCCATGAACTCTCACTCAAGACAAGCACATCTTGTGAGGCGTAAACGAGAGGATGATTGCTTAGAATATGATCGGACTCAAATGAAAAGGATTCAGAAAATAAATCAAGCGAAAGGATGTTTGTGTATCCTCTACTAAAACCATCAAGAGGCTTTGCAAAGTTTTGGCATGCCTCATCACGCATATCGTGTTCTACGATTGTTCCATCTATTCTCTCATAGATTTTTGGAACAATATCTTCTAACTCAAGTGAATTCAGAACCTCAGCATTCGATTGAATGGTTTCGTAAGCAACTGCTTCTCGATATGATTGTCGGCGGTCGTCGTCATAATCCAGTTGCCAATATTCGGTTGGCATATCCAACCAGCCTTTGAGCCCAGGTACATCGAGCCAAGAGTACGTAATTGCCCGAATGGAACCATTGATTTCTCTTGCGTCAACATTGTATCCTTCAAGATACAATTCCTGAGTAATGGTTGGTTCTGTTCGATTTGTGATATCATACGTTGTGAATTTCGTCAATGAAGATGAACGCCAGGAGGTGTAGCCATCTCCCCATCGGAGTAGGTTGTACAATTCATCATCTTCATCAATACTCCAAGGGGAGTAGCTTGAGAGTACAATCAATCGATCTCCATCGAGCATCATTGAAATTGGTTGGCCCTCAATACTTACATTCGAGGCGAATTCAATCTCTCCGAATTCGGGAACAGTGAGTATTGAGAGCGTATTTCCTTGGAGAACGTAGATGAAATAACCGTCTGTTTTGATGAAATCCGCTTCATCAACCCCTTGTTCTTGATTGTTGGTTCCACTGAAATCCTCTCCCTCAACACGTTTTGTCGATGCACCTGCAGAATCAGCACCAGCGCCATCCATTGCAGATTCTGCGACCACATCATCGACAAAGCCATGGTAATAGTGCGTCTCTTCTATTGCTTGCAGCAGTTGGGTCCGATATTCTTCAGCGATACTTGCCTTGAGATCCATTTCCATCAGATCACATGAATCGTATTCAACCAGTTGAGGAGTTGAAACAGTTCTCTCGGTTTTTAGAGTCCAGTCTTCTGGCAATTTTGATAACACAAATTCTTCATCAACTGGCGCCAAACATCCAGACAGAACCATCATACTAAGGACGCCAAGAGCGACAAATTTCTTTGCGTTCATGATACTTGGATATATTCAGTCGTTATCAATGGGTTGGTATATTGCCTCAACAAGGGTTGGTCAGAGTTATGTGCTATGGTCGGCTGGAGTAAACATGAACGAAAACGTTGAGATTGAACGACGTTTTCTTGTCGATGGCCGAAATGATAAGCCTTGGCAGGGCGGCGAATATATCGAAATTCAACAATACTATCTGTCTGAAGTTACTTATGAAAATGGAGAAGTTGCATGGCGCGGTCAGAAGCTTGTTGACGATCATCGCGATTTAACCAGCATTAGGACGTGGAGAGTTCGTCATCAAACTGATAAGAAAGGAACAACGATTATTCTTACTGCGAAAGGTAAGCGCACGGGAGCGACTGCTACGGAATTTGAATGGGAACTATCGTCCCAACTCTATGAACAACTGAACCTCGAAGGTTTGCCTACGGTTGTAAAAACACGTTATCTATGGAATGGAGAGGATGGGTTGCTATGGGAAGTTGATGAGTTTGAAGGGACTCTTTCAGGACTCGTTATCGCCGAAGTTGAGTTAGAACGTGAAGATCAACATGTTACAATTCCATCATGGGCAGGCCTTGAATTAACACATCTCAAAGGCTGGTCAAATGCATCACTTGCTGAGATGCTTACTCAAGCATAATTTTCGAGTGCTAAAGCAACTCTTGTTCGCTCTTCATCTGTTAAACCATGATGAATTGGTATTGCAACTAATTGAGTGCAAATTGACTCAGTGACTCCAAGAGTTTCACTGTTTTGCGGATGTGTCGCATAAACTGGATGTTGATGACAAGGTGTAGCGTAGAATATTCGCGCCGTGATGTTTTGGTCGTTCATGTGATCGATGAAGCGTTCTGCATTATCCACCTTAACACAATACTGATGCCAACTATGTTCGGAATCAGGGAAGGAGTTTGGCGCTGCAACCAGTTGATTATGCTCAAGAGCCTCAGCGTATTGATCAGCAGTATTTCTACGAATCTTCAACCATCGATCGAGATGTGCAAGTTGTTTACGGCCGATTGCTGCAAACACTTCCGACATTCGCATATTCGTTCCAACTTCTTGTGATTGCAACGTCCCGTCCCGTCCATGATTGATGATTGATTTCATTCGATTCCCAATCGCTTGATCATTTGTAGTAATCATCCCACCTTCTCCTCCGACCGCCATATTTTTTGAAGGAAAGAATGAGAAGCAGGCAATGTCTCCTAGAGAGCCCGCCATTCGCTTTTTGCCGTTGACGGTTACGGAAGTTCCGTGTGCTTGAGCAGCGTCTTCAATCAAGCCCAGGTTTTCTCTTTCACAAAGTTCAATCAGTCCTGGGTCATAACTCTGACCAAAAAGATGGACGCCAATCACAGCTTTGGTTTTCTTCGTGATACGCTTGCGAACATCTTCTACGTCAAGGCACCAATAGTTAGCATCAACATCTGCAAAGACAGGCGTTGCTCCAACCATTGAGACAGATGTTGCCGTTGCAATAAACGTCATAGCAGGCACAATAACTTCGTCACCACGTCCAACATCAAGCAATCTTAAAGCCGCTATTAGCGCCCCAGAGCCACTGTTACAAGGAGCAGCATGTGACACATTACAGTACTCGGCAAACTCTTCTGCAAAAGCTCTTCCTTGAGGGCCCTTTACCCATTGTCCTGAATCGAGGGTTGCCATTGCAGCAACACGCATCTCTTCCGTCCAAGATGGCCGAGCCAGAGGAATGTGTCCATCCATGACTCGGCGATGCTTGTGACCTTCAAG
>CAXDRT010000111.1:0-6248 GCA_963991835.1 uncultured euryarchaeote | reverse complement strand
GTACACTCCCGCTACGAGTCCGAAGCCACCCAGAGCAGATAACATCACAAAATGTGCATTCGAACCCATCGGGTTTGGTGCGGCTTGACCGATTAAAATTAGCAGAGCAAGCATTATCAAAAGCCAACCAAAGCGAGAACTGGGTTGCGGGAACGGTTGATTTTTGCTGTTGAAAAGTAGTGCAATTCCAATGAAGAATTCAAAACAGATGAGAACCCAGCGAAGACTGGATTCATCCGTTAACGGGAGCGCCATAGTTCGCCGTTGCTGCGGGCATTCTTTATGATTCGCTCAGTCCTTGTGATACGATGTACCTTTGAGAATTTCATGAGCACGATACAGTTGTTCGAATAAAATGATGGTTGCCATTTCATGAGTAAATGTAAACGAAGAGAGGGAAATTCGTTGCAACATTGGCTCTTTACCAGCCCATCCCTCTGCGGGACCAATCGCAAAGTGTACATCATCAGTCCCTATTTTCCATTCGTTTATTTTTGCAGCGAATTGAATTGACTCAAAAGAATCCCCACGCTCATCAAGGAGGATCAGTAGACCTTTTTTAGCCTTCAATTTGGCAAGGTAAGCTTCGAGCGAATCGTTGTGCACATGCACCTTAACTCCTGCACTTGAGAGCCGTTGTTGATACATTTCAGCAATACTTGCTATGGCCTTATCCTTAAGTTTCCCATGGAGATGAATGTTGATTCGGCCCATAACTCTGCGAGAAGATGGTTCTTTTTTCATATTCGTACGAAAGATGAAAACAAACGCCGATTTGGAATCACCATGGGATGGTGGCCTTTTGGTAAGAAATCGAACCAGAAAAGACAAATCATCAATGATCCATTAAGAAAAGATACGAGAACTTGGTTATCTGAATTACGAGATATTTGTGAAATGAATTTCGATAATCCTGAAGCAGCTCGTCGACAGATTCGGCAGATGCAGGTTGATTGGCATCAGGCGTTTTCAGAGGGAATACTCCCTCAATATAATCGCGAAGGTCTTGAAAGTCGGGCTTTCCGACTCTTATCTTGTTCGGATGATGAATGGATTTCATGGCTTGACAATGATGATTTCTGGAAGCCAGGATGGCGCCCTGAGAAAGAGAATAACGAGGATTGAATAAGGAGTCCTCTGTGGTCTATCCATGAGCAAAGCCACGCTCCACGTATTGCAAACGTGCCCATTCTCTTGGAAAGTCCGAGGAATAATTGAGCACCTTGGAATGGACGTTCAAGAAATTCAAGTCAATGCCATGAAGACAAAGAAGGAACTTGCCTTTACAGACGGATGGAACAAGGTCCCCGTATTTACTGATACTGAAGGGGCAATCGTCGTTGACTCCACCCCAATTATGTCACACATCGATGACAAATATAACCAAGGTAAACTTTCCAAAGGAAAGGGAACAGAACGATTCGATAACATGCTGAGCCATATCGATAATGCATGGAAAAGCGCGACAATTCCCATTCTCTATGGTTCCCTAGGAGCTGCGCTTAGTACAACACGGCGAGTTTCAAAACTTGAGAAATTTGGATTCTTCTCCAGACGCCTCTATGCATGGGCAGGATTTCCCATCATGTGGGGCATCATCGCACGAAAGCGAGTGAAGAAAGATGGACGGACGCCGAAGAAGTTGTGGCACGATCTCCTCACAGAGTATACGGATTCATTCGATGGAAAAGACTTCTTTGGAGGAGAACTTCCTGACCTCGTAGATTTTGCTGCATTCGGCTACATGCGCTCAGTTTCACCATTCAAACAATTCAGACTTTTGGAAGAGCATGAAAACGGAATGGTCTGGTATCGTAAGATGGAACAACATCTCAACTGAGGTGATTTTTTGGATTCAATTTCAGTCAGTGAACTTGAATTCAAACGTATCTCGCAAGGAAGTTCTTTCTTGGGAAGTGACAAGGGAGGTTGGATTTATGCAAGCCAGAGACCGAGATACGAGGTCCAATTACCTGACTATTACATTCTTGAAGAGCCCATAACAAGAAGACAAGTTGCTGGTCTGCTTGGAGAAGATGATGAAATTGAAGATTCTACGGAGCCTATGGTTGGTCTTATTGGAAGTGAGATAGAAGCCATAAGGAAACAAATTGAAGAGCAACTCGATTCCGAATTGTTGTCTGGAGAGTGGGAAGTTCGGCCCCCTTCTTATCCAGAATGGCACCATGCACAGAATGAGATACATCTTGCTCCTGGAATTGTCGAAATACTAGGAGACGCCGCTGCTGCAAATCATCGAGGCGCAATGATGGACGGTCGAATACGTCCAATCGAAACCACTGGCCCGTTACAATATCACCGATTGGCTGTAGAGATGCATCCGAAACGAAAGGGTGTTTTTGCAACCTCAAATATTCCAGTTGATCGTTCACTTACCAATACTGTGGTGCGATTTGTGATCTCTCCAATTCGGAATTCACCAGCGAGAAGAGTTCCTAACTCCGCAGATTCATGGGGTAATTTCCGAACTGAACTGTTATGGACCACATTACTCGGCATCATCCCCTCATTTCTGATTCCCATCCTGCGAGGTTTCGACACATATGCAATCGATGGGTGGCCAAATCTTCTGTTTGGTGGACTTGTTGCTGGTTTCGTAACAGGAGCTATTTGGAGGCCAAGAAGACCGACAATTTCCTATGAAGAAGGAGTCGTTCAAGAATCGGAAGACTCGTTTGCCAATGTTTCCCAGTAAGAATCCTTACGCATAGCATCAGCAACGCAAATTGCAGTCATGTTAACGATGTGGCGAACTCCATCCTGACGAGCGACAAGTTGGACTGGATTTTTCATTCCTTCAAGAATTGGCCCTGTCATTTCAGCATCAGCAAGTTGTTCAAGCATCTTGTAAACAATATTCGCTGAAGCAAGATTAGGAAGAACCAGAATATTCGCTGGCCCAGTAAATTCCATGAACGGGTATTCTTCCTGGACAGTCGGATCAAGAGCGGTATCTGCTTGCATTGGACCATCAATAACAAGAGTCGGATCAAGAATTCTCGCCATTTCAACAGCCTCTTCAATTCGATCGCTACGCTGAGCACGAGTGCTACCGAAGTTTGAGAAAGAGAGCATGGCAACCTTTGGACTTACACCAAATCTTCTTGCAACCTTCGCGGTTTGAACAGCAATTTCTGCCAATGTACGACTATCAGGATAGACGTTCACGGTTGCATCTGCAAGGAAGAGAAGTCGACCTTTGATGGTCACCATGTAACATCCAATCAGGCAATGAGCATCGTCTGAAGGGCCAATCGTTTCCAAGACCGGGCGCAACACATCACTGTAATTTCTGCTAACGCCTCCAACGAATCCATCAGCATCTCCAGATTCAACCATTTGGCTTGCAAAGTATGGCCGGCTCTTTAGAAGACGCGCTGCATCGACTCTCGTGACGCCTTTCCGCTCTCTTAACTTGAACAATTTCTCTGCATAGACTCCCTTTCTGCGTTCGTCGGTTCGAGGATCGAAGACTTCGTATTCGAAATCAAAATGCATTTCCTCCATCATTCTGGCAATTCGGTCCTTTGGACCTAATAGAATTGGTTTGCATATTTTTTGCTCCACCAATTGAGCAGCAGCGCGTATGACTTTCTCATTATCGCCTTCTGGGAAGACGATGCGCTTGTTTCTTCGGCGCACCTGATTGATGACACTACGCATAATCGAGTAGGTCATTCCCAATCGTGCTTCGAGCGATTCTCTGTAAGCTTGGAGCGAAAACTCCTCCTTGGTTACAGAAGTAATTCCTTCATCTACAGCAGCCTGAGCCACTGCAGAAGCCTCCCAAATCAAGACACGCCGATCGAAGGGTTTCGGAATGATGTATTCTGGACCGTATTCCATCGTAGCACCATCATAAGCGGTTGAGATGTAATCTGGAACGGGTTCTTTTGCTAGTTCAGCAAGAGCGCGTGTCGCTGCCATCTTCATGTTCTGGGTGATATCTCTCGCACGTACATCAAGGGCGCCTCGGAAAATGTAAGGGAAACCAAGAACATTGTTCACTTGGTTTGCATAATCAGAGCGACCGGTCGCGATGATAGCATCTGTACGAACTTCAAGGATTTCTTCTGGAAGAATTTCAGGTGTTGGATTTGCAAGTGCGAAAATGATTGGTTTTGCCGACATTGAAGCAATCATTTCCTTTGACACGAGCCCGCCTTTAGAAAGGCCAAGAAGGACATCAGCACCATTCATTGCATCTGCAAGAGCACCATCTGGGCAATCGATTGCAAATTTTGCCTTGTACTCATTAAGTTCCCCTTTGTTGAGGCGATTTGTCGTGATGATTCCTTGAGAATCAACCATCTTAATGTTCGAACGTTTTACTCCTAGGGCAACATAATGCTCCGCACAAGCAAATGCTGAGGCTCCTGCACCAAGTACGACAACGTTGATTGTGGCCAATTCCTTTTCCTGCAGTTCTGTTGCGTTGAGTAATGCAGCGCCAGAAATAATAGCAGTTCCGTGTTGATCGTCATGCATAACTGGGATGTCTGTTGCTTCTGCAATTCTTCGTTCGATTTCGAAGCATTCTGGTGCTTTGATATCTTCGAGATTGATACCACCAAATGTTTTCGAAATGTTGACAACTGTCGAAATAAACTCTTCTGGATCCGTCGTATCGACCTCGATATCGAACACATCAATATCTGCGAATGTTTTCAGAAGAAGGCCTTTGCCTTCCATGACTGGTTTGCTTGCTAAGGCACCAATGTTTCCAAGGCCCAATACGGCCGTTCCGTTTGAAATAACAGCAACCAAATTTCCTTTGGAAGTATAGCGATATGCGTCTTCTGGCCTTTCAGCGATTTCAAGACAAGGAAAGGCTACTCCAGGGGAATAAGCGAGTGAAAGTTCATGCGCTGTAGCATGAGGTTTTGTTGGCATGACCTTGATTTTTCCACGCGGTTCTTTCTCGTGATACTCAAGTGTTTCACGACGAAGAATTTCATCTCTCTTTTTCTTCACGCTTTTATCCCCTAAACCTCTCTTGGTAGCATCAATGGTTTGAGCATTGTTCCTTGATTGGTCCAGAAGGAGAGTTTCTATCACTCGTTTTGATGAACCGGTGATGTAAGGACTATGGGTTGCTTGCTCTTGTTGAGGCATGAGGAGAGGACATGCGTTCGAGAATCATTGCAACAATTGGCCCAGCGAGTGATAACGTTGAGACATTAAAACTGATGATTGAAGCAGGCATGGACATTACCCGCCTCAATTATTCTCATGGCGATTTCAAAGGTAAGGAGAAGACAATAGAGAACATCCGTTCCGCTGAAGAAGAGGCTGGGAAATATGTTGGATTGTTAGCTGATCTCCCTGGCCCTAAACTACGCCTTGGGACCTTTGAAGGAGAAGTCGTTTTGGAAAGAGGTGAACTTGTCGATCTTCATTGTGGAGTCTCAGATGGATTGCCCGCGCAAGCGAACACAATTCTTGGCGAACCGGTCAAAACACTGCCTGTTGAATGGGATGGATTGTCGAAGGATTTGCGAGTTGGAGATCCTGTTCTTCTATCCGATGGCTTGATTCGACTAGAGGTTCTATCAGCGCCCGAACATATTGGCGAAGTTGTACGATGTCGAGTTGAAGATGGCGGAATCTTGACAGAAAGAAAAGGAATAAACGTTCCAAGAACGTTGGTTAAACTTCCCGCAGTTGGGCCTTATGACCTTGATTGCCTAGAACATGCACTCTCTCAAAATGTAGATTTTATTGCTGTGTCTTATGTTCGAAGTGCAGACGATTTAGAGCCTGCACGTGAACGTATCAAGCAGGCTGGCGTACATACGTGGATTGTTGCGAAAATCGAACATCCTGCGGCTCTAAAAGACCTGAATGCAATCGTTGAAGCAGCAGATGTTGTTATGGTTGCAAGAGGAGATTTGGGTGTTGAAATACCACTCGAAGAAGTTCCTGCGGCTCAGGAAAGAATTGTCTCTGCCTGTCTTGAAAGAGGAACTCCTGTCGTTGTCGCAACCCAAATGCTCGAGAGCATGGTCAATCATGCTCGCCCAACACGAGCAGAGGTGACTGATGTTGCAACAGCTATTCGTCAGCATGTTAGTGCAGTTATGCTCTCTGGAGAAACTGCTGGAGGTCAGCATCCCGTTAAGGCGGTGGAAACGATGGCGAGAATTGCTGAAACCGTTGCTGCCTCAACAGCAGATTTACCCGAGCCTCCTTCCTTAGCAGCGTATGTTTCAACACGTGTCATCGCA
>CAXDRT010000110.1:0-6287 GCA_963991835.1 uncultured euryarchaeote | reverse complement strand
TTGGAAAGAACATCAGCGTTGGTGCTTGGGATCCGCACATTGACTCTTCACTCTATCCAGAAGGTGTTGTACCCGTCGAGGACATTTCAGATGCTGAAGGGTACGATTTGGTTATCCTTGTTACTGCCCACAAGGCTTGCCTCGGGATAGACTGGAGTGCCTTGCTTGACAGAATGCGCACACCTATCGTGTATGATGGGCGACGCGTTCTTGATTTGAACGAACTTGAATCAATGGGCTGGGCTACTCATGCTGTTGGGAAACCTGTTTGAGAAGGTTTGCAAACAGAATCAGCAACTACCGCAGCATCCATCATCTTTGGATTTTCCAGCGTCAAACATCTCTCGAAGTGAACCATCGTTCAACATTTCAAGAGCGATATCAGATCCGCCAATTAATTCTCCATGAACATAGATTTGTGGCATGGTTGGGAAATCAGACCAAGTACAAACGCTTGGGATTGCTCTTGGGTCACTCAAGATGTTAATAGCTGCAAAAGGTTCTCCTATCGACTGCATAACTTGAGCAGCACGGTTTGAGAAACCACACTGTGGTTCATTAGGTGTTCCTTTCATGAACAATACTAGTGAGTGTTCATCGACGATTGCTTGTAATTCTTCAGGTGTCCAGTCCATGTTTATTCCTCTTTTTGACGATTGATACGTCGAATGTGAACGCCTTGTCCGCCTCCATGCGGGTCAAAGGCTGTGTCGCCAGTTACGGCTGCTTGCTCCGGCGTCATGCACTTGAGATCGATAGCATGCACAGGATGTGGGATGAATTGTTTAATGTGGTTTAGGACCTGCTTTTGTCGTTGAAGAGGACGCATACCTTCGAATGTAGGGCTTGTGATTCGGACATGAAAATGGTCCCCACTACGGTGCAAATCGATAACTTCGACCGTCGCATCAGGCACTGCTTTGAGCACTTCTGCCTCCAGCCATTCGGTACTGACCATGGCTACACCAACCCATCCTCTTGTTTGAACCTGTCTAATTCAAGTGGTCAATCTTGATATACAGTATAATTATGTTCAGACATGGTCGGTGAGGTCTCAGAGGACGGTAATTGGATTTGGAACGGAGATGAATGGGTCCCAAATACATCTGAGCCCGCCCCCCAAATCGAGGCACCTGCACCTTCCACAGAGGAGCCAAAAATTCCTGTTCCGAATCAAGGACAGCCTCTTCCAGGAAACCCAATGCCTCTTCCAGCATTTGATCCGAACTTCCAACTTCTCCATGCTGTTCCTCAAGAAAGTCAAGTGCCGACAGTAATGAGAGTACTCTCTGGAGTGAGCTCGATTTTGATGTCAATCGTACTGTTGTTGTTTATCATTGGATTGGTGATTGGCATAAATTCTGACAACATCCAATCTCTGGGAGATGAGAATACATCTGGAGCCGATACATTCGCAGATGCCATCGGACTTGTCCAAATTCTTACCTTTCTCTCGGTTGGAATTATTTTAGGAATCGTAGTCATATCAATAGTATCATTCGCAGGTAAAGCGAAGTGGTGGTGGCTACCTGCAGCGATTACAGTTCTCTCTTTACTGTTTATCATTACTGCGTTTTACATTACAGGCGCATCGAATGATTACAATGATAGCTGTGATACTGAAATCTACGAGAATTGCAGTGATTTAACCGATGAAACGATGTTCGATCAGGATGCAATGCTCTCTGGGTATTGCAGTTTATTTGCGCTCCTTTTGGTTGGAATTTTCTCCTTAATTCAGCGAAGTGCATCAATGGACAAATCTCAAACTGAGCCCGTACATTTGAGTGGCGTTGAAGCAAAACAATCGATGAACAAGATGCTCGCCATAGGAGCCATCCTAGTTCTGATTGGAGCTGGACTTGCATTATCATTCAATCTATCTGGTGATGAGGAAAATACGCCAGCGCCCGATGAATTCTTTTCTTTCGATGTAGTCGATGCAACCGTTGCCGAAGAACCGCTGGATGACGGTGGCGACAATGTATTGATCGTCGTTTGGATGACCGATATGAATGGCCCCCTCGAACACTACGAAATGGTTGAGGTCTTGATGGTGATGGACGACGGGACGCCAGCGCATTGTTATTGGAGTGGGCTTGACCGAGATTCGCGGTGTGAGTTTGATGAAATTGATAGAAATGACGACATGAGGTTCGGAATTGACGATGGATTGATGGTTTATGAAAAAGGGCAGGATCTCTGCAGCGGCGGAACAGAATCAAACCCAAGTGGTTGTGAAATCGATCTTAATGTTCGTATTGGTAATGCCATGGGAGATTGGTCGTACACGTCTGACTTGTTGACCGGATATGCAGAGTAGTAGATTTATACCCAATTCTATCATAAACTACCACGCATGAAGCATTTGTATGGAAACTCGCCCATTGTCTCAAAATGATGTTCCATCGATGTGGGTGATTAATGAGCAAGGCCTTCCAGGAACAGGTCAAGTTTCTGAACGAGAACTTTCTGATTTACTCAATCTATCGACCCTTTCTCTTGGAGTTTTTAGAAATGAAAACTTACTTGGATTCGTGATTTGTTTGTCTCCAGGAACAGATTATACAAGCCTCAATTATGCTTGGTTCAACAACAAGTATGATGAATTCATTTACGTTGATAGGGTTGCAGTTTCTTTAGATCATAGGGACAAAGGGATTGGTTCAAAACTCTATGAAAAGGTGATAACTTATTCTCAAGAAAATACCATCCCGATTGCAGCAGAGGTCAATTTGAATCCTCCAAATCCTGGCTCGATGAGGTTTCATCATCGATTTGAATTTGAAGAAGTAGGGGTTCTACATCACAAAGAGAAATCAGTTACGATGTTGTTAAGATGATACCTAAATGCTGCTGTTAGTTTTGGTTAGAATAAAATATAAGATTCATCGCTTCACATCTAAATATGTCGGATGTCGGTGATTTAAGTGATTATTACTGGCGTTTGTTGACGAACATTGACATGGGAAATGCACAACCATTCGGTTTCTGGACATTGATATCTCTATTCTGTATACTTAGTGGATTGGCCTTACTATACCTCACGCTCTTAGTATACCGTGCTAATCCATCAAACGGTAAAAATCGTTTTATCGCTCTTATGCTCTTTGCCGAATCAATTCGCTGCTTAACAGGATCTTTCTTCTACATTTACCCCTTTAATTTAGAACAGGTCCAATTCTTGTATTTTATTCGGTTGATTTTTTACACCTCTGGAGTGATGTTGATCTTACTTTACATCGCTACACCTTTGCTGTATATTAAGAACAAACTCGCTGAACGTATGATGAAAATTTACGAAACAAAGGCGATCTTGTTAATTCCAGTCCTGAGTTTTCTCATTTTTGCTCTTGCGTCTCTTGCGATGGGAGGGTTCCCTTATGGAGGGATTGCTCCAAGCGTTTGGATTTATTGCCCAGAAGTAGGCTCAGGCATTGGAGGTACGACATCAGGAGGAACCGTTCCTTTCGATCCAGTCTGTCCAGAATCCTATTCTGAACTTTATCCAATGATGTGGACGATTACGTTGATATCTCCGTTGGCGCAAATCATCTTCATTCTACCATTGATTGCTGCTTTCATCACCGCAGTTGTAATAACGCGCACTACGAAAGAAATTTTTGAGACAGGTTCAGAATCAGAACGAAACGAAATTCGTGCAGTTCGCCTTGGCTTTATTGGTAAAACGATTTTTCAATCATTCTCGTTGTTGTGTTTGGTTATATTTTTGGTCCTCTCTCCAGTTACAGGTTCAGAATTGAGTTGGTTCAATCCAGATTTGTTTGATGTTGACAAATTTGTGAACGATGGCGATGTCCCATTATGGGCCGTACTTACTGGATTCACTACGCCATTTATCATCGGAGGGATGGTTCTCGCTGGGTTGTTTGAAGGTATTGTATTCACCTATGCAGTCATGAAGCATGAGGTGCTTGGAATTGACGAACGGCTTAGAAAGACGTTTTCAGGAGCACTTTTCGCAGGTCTTGGAACTGTTGCTTTTTTGATAGCAACCGAATTAATGGAAAGTGTCGCTGGTATGGGGTGGATTGGAGGAGTTCTCATAGGAATTACGATTATTTTTCTTAGGAAACCTATTTTTGCAACATTCTCGAAAATATCGTTTTCGATCATGCCCGAAGCTCATACCAAAACGGAGCAGATATATCTCGAAGCTTTTTCTATAGCGATGGAAGATGGTATTGTCACTGAAGAGGAGCGAAAAATGCTTCAAATACAAGCACGGAGTTTAGGATTAAATGCAAGCCGTATTACTCATTTAGAATCCACTTATCACTCAAACAATGAATGCGAGTAGTCACTGAAAAGGTCAAGCGATAACTCTCTGATAAGACGTATTGGCAAAGGGTAGCGTTAGCACCGACCCACTGCAAGCCCTTCGAATTCTCATATTATTGCTAAGGGTAATCGGATAACCCCTTCGTATGTATCCGATTCAACCGAGTATTGCTTCGTATAACGGGATCAGCGTGTGTTCATATAGCATCTATTACAATTGAGTTTATGCTGGTAAACAATAACTCCAACAATCAAAACAAAGCAGTTGCATACGTTCGAGTATCCTCGCAGAAACAAGCAGAAGAAGGCGTAAGTATCGCAGCACAAATCAAACGAATCAAAGAATATGCCAAATTCAAAGGCATAATTCTCGAAGATGAAGATATTCTCATCGAGCGAGGTGTCAGTGGAGGCATTCCACTATGGGAAAGACCGATGGGTGGTAAACTGAAACGAATGCTAAACTCAGGAAATTACGAACATGTCATCACAATGAAACTCGATAGGATGTTTCGTCTTGTGAGCGATATGTTAGCAACGGTTGATGAATTGAATGCGGCAGGATTTGCTCTTCACATGGTTGATTTCAACGGTGAAGCCATTGACACATCTTCTGCAATGGGGCGTTTCTTCTTGACAATGAGCGCAGCTATGGCTGAAATGGAGAGGGGTTTGATTTCAGAGAGAACCAAGATGGGAATGAACCAACTCAAAGCAACACATCGTAAATTCACACAATCAATCTACGGATGGGACGTAGATCCGTCTGGCAACCTGATTCCAAATTGGGTTGAGCAGAATTACATTGACTTCATGAAATGGCAAATGGAGGTCAATGGCCTGTCAGCAGCAGCAGTTGCAAGAGCATTGAACAGACAGGGCGTAAAGGGCAAGCGTGGCGGTAAATGGCAGGGTTCTACGATAGTAAGGGTCACGGCAAATCCATTCCACAAAGACAGGCATCTGTTCGGCTATCCTCTCAATTGGGGAGTCAAACCATGGCACAAAAAATAAACAAACATATTTTGTAAATAAAAGGTCTTTTTTGTATATTTATTACCTTTTCTTAAAGCTAAATATATATCATTTGAATCTATATATGATCCTGATAACTTGCCAGGTCAAAAAAGAGATATTCTTGCATGGCCTTATCGTGAGGGCTTGAGGTTAGATGAAGCTAGAAATCCATTAACTATTCTTTCTGTAGGATTATATGGACGTATTCTTCCAAATCAAAATGGCAGTCCGATAAGATTAGTAGTTCCGTGGAAGTACGGATTTAAGAGCATTAAATCAATTAAAAGAATAAGTTTTGTAGAAAAAATGCCTGAGACATCATGGAACTTAGAGGCACCAAAAGAGTATGGTTTTTACTCAAACGTAAATCCTTATGTCTCTCACCCAAGGTGGAGTCAGAAAAGGGAGAGAAGAATAGGGGAATTCAGAAAAAAGGATACTCTTATGTATAACGGTTATGCTGATAATGTAGCTCATTTATACGAAGGCATGGATTTAAAAAAATACTTCTAACACTGTGTTTACAATTCTTATAACGCCATTGCTTATCTTGTTTTCATTTGTATTACTTAATGATGGGATATTTAATAAATTTAGTTATCTAATTACATCAACAGGCTATCTAGCAATAATTTATCTTACAATTACTTTAATAGTTCCTTTATTGCGATTTAAAAATAATTTATTTAGCCCACGTAACATAGGACAGGCAGCATTCTATCTATCATGCTTACATTTAGTACTTTATGTATATGATAATAATATTGATCTAAATATTCTCGTAGATGATTTTATATATAGAAATTATATCTTGTCTGGATATATTGCGTTCTTTATGTTTTTGCCAATGTATTTAACTTCTTTTGATTTCTTCAAAAAAATTATCACTAATTGGAGAAAAATTCATAAGATAATATATTTGATTTATATAGCAACTCTTGCTCATATTTATTTTGTCATAAAAGCTG
>CAXDRT010000109.1:0-6387 GCA_963991835.1 uncultured euryarchaeote | reverse complement strand
GAATGGCCTCGATGTTCTTGGTTACCATCTTCCTTGCCATGTTTATCCGTCCTTGGTACGATAAGGCTGGATTGCAAGCGTTCGGAGCGGATGGTGCATCGCAGTTACGTTATATTGGACTTGAATTGTTGATGATTTTTGTCTTCACCGCAGCGATTCTCGCTCTCGCCCGCTACAAAAAAGAGTGGGTTATCAAGTACGGGATCATGGGTATTCTTTTCATCGCATTGATGTATGCAAGCGTACCCCTCGCCCATCAGATTCTGGTCGATGACACCGTAGAACCTTTCGAATATGAATCAACAGACTTCGTAGAGGCTGAATACTTGACTGAAATTGGTATGAATCAATACATTGATTCAATTCGAACAAATGAAAATGGAATCATCAACAACACCATTCGATTAAATCAATTTGGAATGGATGAACCTGTTTGGACATCCGTGATTCCGCACGGGAATGAGAGTTATGAACTTGCCAAACTTGTTGTTGCAACTGGTCCAGATACGATTACAATCAACAATGGGGCACTGATTCAGACCCTCTCATTAACCGATGGAACGCTCCTCTCAACCTACGAGTGTTTTGAATATGATAATGAGGGGAATATATTCCCTCGAGTACAGTTTGGTTGTATTCTTGCAGTTGAAACAAGCGACTCTGTTTACATCGTTGATGGTGGAGAGAAGCTTCACCGATTTGCGACCTTTGAGGATTTCCCGGATGTCATGACTTTCCAGGCGACCTGGCAACTTCCAAACGAGATGAAAGTCATCGATGAACTCATTGAAGCGGAATTGCTCGATGACACACATTTGCTCATCGTCAGTAAAGAAATGGCGGGTGTTGTGGAACTTGAGAAATCGGTGAATGCCCCTCCCAATGTAGGTTCGACAGCACCTCCAGCGACGGTTCTCATCAACGCAACCTCGAGTGCTGACTTCTCGGCTGCTGATGTTGGCTACTCCAATGTCGCCGATGTACCGATGGCTGAGGCGACTGATGGGAACCAACTCATTGTTTTAGGAACTGAAGACGGCGATATTATGTCTTGGAATTATCAACCAGGGGAGGATCAACTAGTCGTCAAAGAAAGTAAGGTTTCAATCAACAACTTTGCAGACCAAATTCGAGATGTTCGATTGACAGATATCGATGATACAGGGTACACTGAACTGTTGATAACAACTGAAGATGAAGCACGTCTCTTGTATGGATCAACTATGGTTCAGCGATTGGTTGTTGATGTAGCAGAAGGAGAAAACGTTGCAGTTGCCTTTGGTGATACGCAAAAAGACACAGCGGAGAACACAACGCATCTCTATGCGGTTGCTATCGGTGAAAACTATTCAACAACCACAGGTGTTGTCGAATCCTCGATGTTCCTTAGTGGAGGAATTGTCTTTGAAGATGTTCCAACATTGATAGGATTGCTTGTAAGCATTATTTTGATGATTCTGCTGTACGTTCACAGTGAATGGTATGTCGTCAATACCGTGGGAATCCTTGTTGGTTCAGGCGTCATCGTTATGCTCGGTGTTTCCTTTGTCCCGACCTTGATCATGGTGTTCATGGTTGCTGCAGCGATATACGATGCGTGGGCTGTGTACAAGTCAAAGCATATGCTCGATCTTGCTGATACGATGATTAATCTCAACCTTCCAATTCTCCTAGTTGCGCCACAAGGCTCAGATTATTCATTCAGAGCAGAACGCGCTCCTCTTGGAGATGTAGAACCTTCGAGTGATGATATTGATTCCGTTTCCTTACAATCCTCTACACAACCTCGAGAGCGCGTCATTAAGAAGAGTAATGATGCTATGTTGATGGGCTTAGGCGATGTTATCTTCCCTGGTATGCTCGTTCTTTCTACTCTCCAGTATATCGGAGGCGATGAGGGGTTGATCATGGCCATGACAACACTCTTTGGAAGTCTTGTAGGGTATTCAATTCTCATGTGGTATGTTGGCCAAGGAAAAGCGCAAGCAGGCCTTCCACTGCTCAATGGTGGAGCCATTTTTGGTTACATCCTTGGTGGATTGATGACCATTGGAATGGCAATGTTCCAGTTCAATATCAGTTTGTAGGTGATGAAGAGTGCTTGATATCCATTTATTCAGAGATGAACCGGATCGAATCCGAGCAGATTTCGACCGGCGCGGTCTTCCTCACGACCAAATCGATAGCGTCATCACATTGGATGGAAAATGGAAAGATCTACTTCACAAGACATCTGATTTGAGACGTCAGAAGAACGAGGCAGCCCGTGGGATTGGGGCGGCTAAGAAGTCTGGAGATGAAGCAGAGGCACAACGCATTCTTGCAGAAGTTGCAGATTTAGGTTCACAAATTTCTGAAATGGAAGCACAAACTACTGCAGTTCTTGAAGAGCGAGATGCTCTTCGTATGAGAATTCCAAATCTCCTTCATCCAGAAGTACCTTCAGGTGCTGATGAATCTGGGAATACCAAACATTCCTTACATGGTCAAGAGCCAACGTTCACATTCGAACCAAAGACTCACAATGAATTGATTGAAGAAAATAAATGGGTTGATCTTGAACGTGCTGCGAAAATCACGGGAAGTCGTTTCTTTTTCCTGAAAGGAGACCTCGCTCGAATGGAAATGGCTCTACAAGCCTTCTCTGTCGATTTCATTCAACAACGTGGTTTCACCTTTGTTCAACCACCAGTTATGATGAATCGTACTGCGTATGAGGGCGTAACGGACCTCTCTGACTTCGAGACAGTGATGTACGGTATCGAGCCAGATGGTTACTACATGATCGCAACTGCTGAGCACCCACTCACGGCTATGTTCATGGGAGAAACGATTCCAGAAGAGAAGTTACCCATCAAGATAGTAGGCGTTTCTCCATGTTTCCGCCGAGAAGTTGGAGCTCATGGTCAATCAGACAGAGGCATCTGGAGAGTTCACCAATTTACGAAAATTGAGCAGATTATCATCGCAACACCTGAAACATCTTGGGAATTACATGAGGAATTATTGCAAAATTGTGTCGAACTATGGGATGCTCTCGGACTCCATTATGAAGTGGTTAACATCTGTACGGGGGACATGGGTACAGTTGCTGCTCGCAAGTATGATCTTGAAGCCTGGCTCCCTGGTGCTAAAGCCTTCAAAGAAATCGTTTCATGTTCAAACTGTACGGATTATCAGTCCAACAGACTCGATATTCGATATGGAACGCCTGGTCATCCTAATCAGCCGATGGTTCATACATTGAATTCAACTGCAGTAGCGACTTCAAGAGCTCTCGTAGCAATCATCGAACAGAACCAACTCGAAGATGGTCGCGTCAAAGTGCCTGAAGCACTTCAACCGTATATGCAAGGTCAAGAGATTCTAAATCCGTGCAATTGGTAAGTTTAATAAATAATAATTTATTACTTAGTCCGAGGCGGATTGAGATGATGTATTTTGGATACGGGTCAAACTTGGACTGGAATGACTGGAAAGCATATTGTGAAAGAAACGGGAGTACTCCTGACGGATTAACAGAGATTGAACCAGCATGGGTTCTTGGTCACAACCTGAAATTCCATTATCACTCTACAGGGCGAAAAGGAGGTGCTGCGGACGTTGTTCCTCTGAATCATTACCATGCTACACCAGGTGCGCTCTTCGATCTGGACGAGGAGGGTTGGCGATTGATGAATATGAAAGAAGGAACAAAAGGAGGCTACTATGAACAAAAGGAAGTCATGGTAGTTCGGCCAAATGGAGAAATTATTACGGCTTTGACCTACGTCGTTTGTGAAGATAAAATCAAGCCTCACTACACCCAGCCAACGGAAGAGTATGCAGGTTTGATCCAACGAGGACTTCTCAACCGAGGACTGCCAGATACTGGGCTTGCTCACTCGATGAATGGCACATGGGAAGCACCCGTAATCGAACATCTGTTTGTTTACGGGACACTGATGAGCGGTGAAGTTCGCCACGGAGAGCTTTCTCCACATATTGAATCGATCCAAAATGGAAGCATGCACGGAGTTCTCTATGATCTCGATTATTATCCAGGGATTAAGACTGGGGAAGGTCTCGTTTACGGAGAATTGATCAAAATGAATGATGTTGAGTCATGCTTGAACACTATGGATTCGATTGAAGGCTTCTACGGTTACGGAAACAAAAATTCTCTGTATGAACGAACGATTGTACCAGTTCAAACGAATCAGGGAGTGCAATGGGCATGGACATATGTCTATTCGGGACGCATAGAAGATAAAACGAGGATTGAATCTGGTCGGTGGAAGTTGCGTTCGTACTGAGAAATTCCACCTCTACGATTCTTTTCAAAACATCAGTTTATAGGTAAAGGCAGAGAAAAGTCTAGTTAAGGTGAAAAAAAATGAGTAGTAATATATCAAAAATTGGATTCCTAGCAAGTATGTTGTCAGTCGTATTGTCTTTGTACATTTACTTTGTTAACGACGATAAGGACTTAGGAATCTTCGTGGGTCTTTGGGCACCAACCCTAATTCTTGCAACAAAAGAAATCGAAAATATGCTTGAAAAGTAATCTCTATTCTTTCCAGATTAATCATCTTGTACGATTTCCTCTAATTCGTGAGATGGTAGTCGATGGTTAAAATAACATCTGGGAATAAGAGAAAATACGGCACAATCGACGTCTTCAATCTATCAGAATGGGGTCGTCCCTTTGCTCGAATTGCTGCCAAGTTCCTTGAAAAAAAACCAATCTCGGTTATTCAAGTTACGAATATTCACTTCCTGCTTTCCCTATTTTGCGCATGGCTGATCTATGAAGGCTATCTGTTGGAAGGTTGTTTCCTATTGATCATCAAAGGCGTCATAGACGCAGTCGATGGTGAACTAGCACGTATCCGAGAAAGGCCATCGCATGTTGGAAGATATTGGGATACTGTCGCTGATACAATAGGACTCATTGCAGTAATGTGCGCTTTTGGGGTTGTCTTAGATTGGGAAATCGGTTTGACATCAGTTCTAATTCTTGCTACATTGCTTCAATATTCACTGTTCAATCACTTTTCAATATTGATGAGAATGCTGGGTTCTGGAGATTCAACGAGTCGAATCGACGAGCGCATTCGCCCAGTTGCTCAACCTTGGGAAAGCCAAACAACTGTAAATATCTTCCACACAATTTATGTTCTTTTTTTCAGTTGGCAAGATCGCCTTGTCTCAAAGGTTTCAGGAAAAGGATCGAATGATTTACGTTTTGAATTAACTGTGTCCTCATTCCTTGGCTATGGTATGCAATCGATTCTTATTTTCTTACTCGCTCTTACTCAACATCTCGATTACTTACCACACCTCGTCCTAGGCGTGAATGGATTTTTAGTTGCTCTCGTTCTTATTCGAAGTCGTTTTACTTGAACGCATACTCTGATGTTTAGTCAATTACTCACTATCTTCAATCCCTAATTCCGAATTGTAGATACGTTCCAATTGAAGAACTCTTTCTTCTGAAATGCCGAGTGTTTTAGCTTGGATTTTTAGCATTTTTCGTTCATCATCTGTTATGATCAAATCTTCCATTGCAACTTTGTATGCCTCAATGTATGCTTGTTCTAAGTTCGAGCCAAGAACTTCTGATTCTGTAACCTGGGCTTGAATCCTGAATTCGTCATATTGAATCACTCCGTCTGCATTAAGATCAATTTCATCAAATAATTCTGAACGCGATTCTGGGGGAAGCTTGGAAACTTCAGGTGCGTTTGAAAATTCATCTAAGGAAATAACATTATCTTTGTTTTTATCCATTGAAGTAAATGCCTGCTTAATTTCCCTTTCATCGATTGGTGCATCTCCAGTCGTTCCAAAAACACTCATCATATTTATTCCGCTTTTCCCATATCTTTTAGCCAAATCAGCATTGTCTTGACCGAGTTCTAACATTTCTTCATACCACTGTTCAAGATAATTCTTTCTTTCTTCTGTAATACCATACGCTTTAGCTTGCAAATTTAACATTGAACGTTCATTTGTGGTGATTATTTTATCCTTTTTTGCGAGATAATACATCTCAAGATAACCCAATTCCTCTTTTGTATGAGATTCTGGTATTAATCTTGACGAAACACTTCCTAAAGTTGCGATTATTGGTTTTCTTAGTGTAATTAGTATTAACCCAATAAGGACTCCACCAATCCAACCTTTGTCAAAAACGGATTCCATGAGTTCTGTACTGACTAAAAACAGAATTGCTCCAGATCCAGCAAAGATTGTCGTAGTGAATGTTTTTCGTAGTTGTTCGTCGATTCCAAACATATCATTTTTGATGACTGCATAGGTGAAAATTATCCCTTCGAATAAGGCGGCTAAAACGACTGCTGTAGGCATCAATGGAGGGAGTATAAGTAAGGCGGTTCCCAACTC
>CAXDRT010000108.1:0-6403 GCA_963991835.1 uncultured euryarchaeote | reverse complement strand
GTCCGAACCTGTGCACATCATGGGAGCAGGGCTCTCAGGACTTGCCGCCGCAACCATCCTGGCAAAGGCTGGAAAAGAAGTCCATGTTCACGATATTAGAGCAGATTCAGGTGCTCGTTTCGATGGCGATTTCCAGGCATTAGAAAATTGGTCCATGGATGTTGATTTCTTTGATCAACTCGAAGAATGGGGGTTCGATGCCTCAACATTCAGGGCAACAGAATTTCACGTAGTAGATCTCATCCACCCCGATGACGAAATTACTCAGCCGAAAAGTGACAAAGTTGCTTATCGAATTGTTGAGCGAGGTACATCTGATCATGCAATCGATCAAGGAATGAAGCAGCAAGCTCTCGCAGCAGGTGCACAGATTCACTACAAGTCAAGAGTCAAAGAAGAAGATTGTACGATTATCGCATGTGGTCCTAAAGGGACCTCAGCAGTTGCTTATGGAGAAATCTTCGAAACAGACCATCCAAATCATATTGCCTTCCAACTCAATGATAAGTTAGCACCTGGGGCTTATTCATATCTCATTGTCGTAGAAGGCGTTGGATTAATCTGCACATGTTTGTGGCGAAAGCAATCGAAAAGCGAGCGATTTCTCAATGAAACAATTGCATGGTACGATAAGCATTATCCTGGCCTCAATCGTAAGCCGATAAAGCGAGTTGGTGGGAAAGGCGATTTCACAATCAATCAGCGCTACAAGCAAGACGGGCGTTATTACATTGGTGAATCAGGAGGTCTTCAAGACTTCATGTGGGGTTTTGGAATGCGAATGGCTGTCTGGTCAGGCGTTCTTGCCGCACGAGATATACTTGGTGAATGCGATTATGAAACAGAGGTGAGAAAACAACTCCTACCTTACGTTCGAACCAGTGTAGCGAATCGCTGGCTCATGAATCGAGTTGGCGATCGTACCTTCAAGCGCATGTGTAAGAACTGGATGAAAAGCCAATCAAAACGTGGAGACGGCCTTGTTTGGGTTGGCGGTTTGTTCCGACCAAGATGGTACAAAACTCTTCTCTATCATCTTGTTACACCATTTATGCTCAAAAAAGATCCAAAATCTATGGGCAGGGGCGTTCGAAGAATGCCATTTAGAAAAGCCAAAACTCGTGATAACTGGGAACCTTCGCAAAAAGCATCAGAGATAGGAACGCAGTGGTCTGAAATTCGCCGATCAGGGGCAAAGACTTCTTTTGCTAATGACTCCGATGAAGCGAGTATTTCGAGCGAATGACCGAGGCGATTCGTTCATAATGCGGTTCGATTTGGAACGGACATGAGCGAACTCAACTTCGAAGCTATGCCGAACAATCTTGTGAACTACGCCACCTTCGATGGTATTGCAATCATCGAATTGGCTAGTGATGCATCTGGTGCACCTCTGACTGAAACCAACGACCGTTCTCCAAACACATACACGCATGGTATGATGTGTGATATCGATACAGCAGTCATCAAAGCACGTTTCGATGATGATGTCTCAGTCATCGTTTTGACTGGAAATGGTAGTTCATTCTTCTCCGCAGGAGCATCCATCCAGATGCTCAACAGCGTTACTCCTGGATTCAAGTACAATTTCTGTCTTCACGCAAATGAAACACTTTCTCGATTTGAGCAAACCTCGAAACTTGTCGTTTGTGCAATCAACGGCCACGCTGTTGGTGGCGGTCTTGAAATCGCCATGGCTGCAGACATTCGTATCGCACGAAAGAACTCTGGAAAGGTAGGACTTCCTGAAATCAACCTCGGTGTTCTTGCTGGTACTGGTGGAACTGCTCGATTAACTCGATTGATCGGTAAGGCAAAGGCGCTAGAAATGATGGTTACAGGTGAATTGATGTCCTTCGAGGATGCTCATTCCCACAACCTCATCAATCACATCTGGGAAGGAGATGCTGCTGATTTCCGTCAAGACGTACTTGACTGGTGCAGCCAATTCACTCTACCTAACAAGGCAACAAAGGCTGTTGGAAACATCAAGCGTTCATGCCAAACTGGTCCAGAAATCCCATTCGAATACCATCTTGCACTTGAACGAGAACTCCAAGCATCTCTGTTCAATTCAACTGATGCTAAGGAAGGAATCGCAGCTTACGTCGAAAAGCGAGTTGCTAACTTCACTGGCGAATGAAATTAGGTGATTCAAAATGACAGATCATAACGTTCCGGGGGATGTCCCTGACGATTTAGTTGAAACCTATCTTGATAACTTGATGGCAGCTACTTGCGGAACAGGTTCAATGAACCTCTTTGCTTGTGATCAGAAAATTGAACATTTGAATGATGATTTCTATGATGGTGGCGTAAAGATTCCACTTTCATCCAACGATCCAGGTCATCTTTTCGAAATAGGCGCACTCGCCCATGAAGAGGGAACAGTTGGGGTACTTGCAGCACAAGGGGGATTGATTTCACTTTACGCTCAAGATCATCCGGATGTTCCTTACCTGGTAAAACTCAACTCGAAATCTCATTTGGTTAAGACTGAACAGCGCGATCCAATTAGTCTCGCAATGTGGGATATGGATGATGTCATGTCCCTTGTTTCAAATGGGATCAATGTCGTTGGAATTGGTTATACAATCTACATCGGAAGTGAATATGAGCATGAAATGTTAACAGAAGCTGCTCAATTCATTCGACAAGCGCATGAAGAAGGTATGATTGCAGTTGTTTGGATGTATCCTCGTGGAAAGGCAGTAACCGATGAAAAAGATCCTCAACTCATTTCAGGAGCAGCAGGTGTTGCAGCATGCATCGGTGCTGACTTTGCAAAGGTCAACTACCCACGAGCGTGGGAAGGCATGACTCAACCAGAAGCTCTCAAGATTGCAGTTCAATCTGCAGGCCGATGCGGTATTATTTGCTCTGGAGGCGGAACATTGCCTCCTCAGGAATTCTTGCAACGCTTGTGGGATCAAATCAATGTCAGCGGATGCCGTGGAGCGGCAACTGGCCGCAATATTCATCAGAAATCAACAGAAGAAGCGGTTCGAATGACTGCAGCTTGCCATGCTATCATTAGTCAAGGGGCATCAGTTGATGACGCACTCGATATCTTCAACAATGTTTGAAGAAGATTGCCCGTTTTGAGATCGTCTAGAATCTCTGAAAGTATTTTACTATTTTTTGAAGATGCACAGCTTCGTTTATTCACCAAAACTACGCGATTTATCTCCACGTGGTTGAATTAGCAGTGAATAAAACTTCACTTCTTTGTTAGACTATCGCCCATGGTAATGTTACCTTGTTGGTCGATAATGATTGGAGTGCCTTCTGACCATCCAGGGCAGTGGTCTTGAACCCAAATTCTTGTGGCCCATTCGCAGATGTCGTATCCGCCAGAGAGAATGCCTGAACGCTTGATGTAGCCGACCTTTACGATGTCTTTGTCCTTTGAGAGAACGTTACCAAGTTGTTGGCTTGTTGTACCATGACGCATGGTGCTGTTGATGTGTTCTAGGATCTCAGCGGTGTTTCTGGGGCGGTCTCCCAAAAATTTCTTGATTTTTTCTCGTATGCGTACAGTTTTCATTATTTTGTCCTCCTATGATTTCGCTCTTCGCTGTTAGGCGATGTCGCTGAAACAAAGGAGCGAGGCCACTCATATAACCGTTCCTCCAACAATCCAAGAGTTTGTTACCGTTCATGACTGGGTCAGGTGTATTTTTTACACGGAATGCCAACTACAGTAAGTGTTTTCTCACGTTTGCAGTGGAAATCGGTAACTAAATGTAATCAATTAGTTCTACTCATAGTAATCCCTATCAAGTATTACGCTTTAGCAAGGGCAAAGGTGACCTCTTGTGCCATCCTCAACGATTCGAAGCCGATACCAGAGGCGTATTCTCGATTGGCTCCTCGATGGCGGAGGAACCGTGAGTCAAGCTTCAAATTCTTTGGGAATTGCAATGCCTCACGCCTCTTTGGCTATGCGTAATCTCCGTGAAGCAGGAGAGGTGCAACGTGATGATGGTGCTTCCATTCGAGGCGCAGTACATCGCTTGACAGAGCGAGGCGCTCAACGTCTTCTCATGGATCTTGTTGGAAGGTTGAGGAAGCATACTCGGCAAATACCTGAGGGCAAGAACGCTGTCGTCCTATCAAGTGATGGAACGAGTATTGTTCTTGGAATCTTGCAATCTCCAGAATCAAGGCTCTTTCAATTACCTCGGCGAACTGAATTATTGAAATCAAACACAGGAGAAATTTCCATCGGAAATGAAGGGGGGCTTTGGGCTGTACAACGTGGGGAAAAAATCCATTGGTTTGATCTAGACAACTTTGAATCAACATCTCCTCCACCAGAAACCCAAGAAGGTACGCTCACCGCATGGGTGAATCGTGACGAACGTGTAGGAGTTCTTCGCTTACGCTTGCTTGAACAATTCGAAGCTTGGAACGTACCGGATGGCGCTTGGATAGAACTCAATATACGTTCAGAAACAGGTCCCTCTCAACTTCGCCTAGGTGAACATGGCATTGGGTTGGTCCAAGGAACATCCTATCAGGTATCTCCTGAAAGAGGTCTCTATGCACATCTACCATCTGCAGTCGATCGTAATCTTTTGGTTTCTTCATTAGGAGATCGAGCTCAATTAATGACGGAATCAATTGCTTATGCACAAGATCGTTCCTTACCTGTAGATTTAGTCAGCACATGGATGAGACGTAGACATCCTCGTCTCTCTAATGTAAAGCGTAAGGCTCGTGTTCGCTCATTGAAAAGATGGTTAATCTCTGGTAGAGGCCAACAGCCGAATCTCCATCTTCGTCGTTCTCTTTTAGCAGATTTTGGTGATCGTAATTGGTCTGAAAAGTCTGAAGCTGTTGATGTTATTCTCCTCGAGGGTGTGTCTCAAAATGGAGCTGCTTGCATTATTGAATGGCTTCTGGAATCCACAACCCTCGACTGCATTGTAGAGTGGCCATGGGCTGGAGCAAATGAACAGCACCTCCTCGATCGTCTCCTTGCTTCTGGACGTTGTCGAGCCCTCATAACTTCGAGAGGCGAACCTCTCAATCTCTCAAGTAAGACTTCAACGTTGCATGGGACGCCTCAACTTGCAGTGGTTTCTTACCGGTTACACAATCTCTTGGAATTGAACATTCAATTAGACCGCTCAAATGTGCGTACTGAGCCTGAAGCGAGTCGCCAAATCCTTCCTCAAACCGCAGTTGAACTTCTCGATTGGCATCGCTCAGGTGGAATGAATGAGCAAACTCTAACTGATCTTTCTCAAGAGGAACCGCAATATGTAGCATTGGTTCGAAAAGCGATGAGGTTGTATCCGAATGGAGATTCTACGTTTTCAAATTCAATAGAACGAACAAATCCGTTGGCTTCCTGGATTGCAAGTCCAATGATGGAGCGTAATTCTCGATGGCAACGTCTTCATACAATATTGCCTCAAGGATGGGTTGACCTTCTCGATCCTCAATCAATGGATATAAAATCGTTGATTAACGGAATGGCTAGAACATCTTCTGAATGGAAGGAGCAAGCATTCTCAGTCTTAGTGATGCGATTGTCAAATGAAAATTCACTTCTTCTCGATGTAGCCAAGTTGCTTGAGGATTCTTCATGTGGTTCGATCGCTGCGCATTTGATTATTATCACAAGTCCATATTTCGATGAAGAGATGGATGTGCTTCTTAGCGAGGCTTCATCGATTTGGTTGGATGCTCCTTATCGGCCAGAGGATGTGTTGATGGTCTTGTTCCCGCCCTCTCTTGAATTTTCAAAGGCGAGGAAATTATTGTTTGAACAATATCTCAAGGCAGGTCAAGTGCATCCAAGAGGATCAATCTTGTGGGCATGGTCAAACGCAGTCATCAGAATGAGAGAGAATGTCCCGCTTTCGTTAGATCTCATACGTTCATGCATGAATGTCCTACCATCGCAATGGTGGTCTGCATGGGCTTTTGATTGGTTAAGTCTCCAATTATCAACTTCGAGTGGACGTGAATGGTTAGCGACTCATCCCTTGAGTTGGCCAAGTCTTCTCGCTCGACCAAAAGGAGAACGTGTTGGCATGCCCGGTATTTCTAAAACACATTCTGGCTTTATTCCTAATCAGGAATTAATGATCAATCTCCTCATGGTACCTGAAGGCGAAGGAAAAGCAGCCTTGATGGATGTCTATGACATGATACAATCTCTCGAAGCAGAACGACCAGTGCATCAAGGTAGAATTCATCCACTTGTTGGTTGGCTTGCTAAGGAAGCCAGTGCCTGGCCCATTTTCTCAAGCGATGAACTCTTCCAAGGAGATTCTGAAGTAAGTGCATTACTCATCGGAAGAGCGATGATTCAGAGAATCGATTCCTAAACCGATGACTTCATATCCATTCGGTTTGACCGTAGGCTGCCGTACGTGCAACATCAGAC
>CAXDRT010000107.1:0-6506 GCA_963991835.1 uncultured euryarchaeote | reverse complement strand
GGCTCGGAGATGTGTATAAGAGACAGATGTATTAATTCATTAAATCCAGAAGAACGAATTGCATCATTCACATCAAGTACTGTAGAAAGAACGTCATACCCTTGTAATTGGATAGCTAAATCCTCCATTCCCATCGGAGCATTATTGGATGCATTCGTCGAGTAAGATTCTACTTGTTTAGACAATACCGAACCTGCTTTGGCGAAAAGAGGTAGGATTTGGTTTATTGAATGCCATGAAATTTGTTTCCCTCCATTTCTAATTGAAGTCCACACCTCTGGTTTAATTTCATAATCCAAATCCATAAATTCGAAATCATCTTTTGAAAGTTCAGCTAATTCAAACGAACATTCAGCGAACAATGGGATCCAAGCTTGATTCCATACATTAATCGCTACAGGAGAGCGTATATGATTCATAAAGATGGTATAGAAATCATCAATGTTAAGAGACACTTTCTGGTCCAAATGTTCTCCTGAAACTAATTTCTTGATAATCGAAAATTCTTCTCTTGTTTTTGTATTATTCAATACACTGGCATGATAGGATAATTCTTGAGATAACTTTTCACATTCAACAGGGATTGCACCATGATTTGGGAATACAGGTTTGGTTGAAGGATCGTTGGAGAGGACGTTGAAGGCAACATCACTCATTCTGCATTGCAGCAAACCATGCTCATCGTGAATCCCATCTTCTCCATGACGTGTCGAACGGTGTGAATTTGTAATCATGACAGAAATATCACTTGACTGATAGAAATTTGGTGCTGCAAAGCTTAGTTCTTTCAGACCCTCTTTCTCTTTCTCGTCCTCTGTTTGATTGTTTGGAATGGAAACAGGAGGATCTTGCTTTTCAGAATCTTTTCTCCAATCACTTATTTCTCCACCTTGAATCGAATCGAAACTTTCTCTATGCACTGCAGTTTCAAGGGCAACATCGCCATTTGGCTGAGTAGTCTCCGAATAAACACCTAATCCAAAAGCCGTGAGTAATTGTTCTACTTGACTTCGTTCATTTCCGTTTAGATTGGGTATTTCACCTGCTAAAACAGTTGCAAAACTTTCAATTGGATTCCTTCCTAATGCGACATCCAGATCTGCTTCAGATACACTCTCGGAGTTTGCTGCAAAACCACCACCACCGCCATTCCATTGAACGACATGGTTTGAACCAACAAAGAGGCTTTGCCTAGGCCAGTGAACACCGATTGGATCTAAATCAGGGTTGCGAAGAATGTAATCATGTTTACCAGGCTCTTTAATCGGATTATTACCTTGTCCAGCAGAAGGGCTCAACTCAGGAGTTAATGGACTTGATTTCGATTCAGAAGCACTGCTTTGAGCAAAAGGATTGCTTTCCTTTGAATCAAGGAGACTAGTTTTGGAATTATGATTTGTTTTCGCCATCATATCACCCCCTGAAGGTTGGAATTCCCTTCACTCCTGCAACATCTTTACCAACAATTTGAGTTTGATTTTTAGAATTAATAGCATCAACGATTTCATTCTGAGGATAGAACCATCCGAGAGCTTTCATCATATCGTTCCATTCACCACGAGTAGTTTCAATCGGACACATGAGCGGATCTGAATTCGGATCATTGAACCAACCTGTTACCGAATAACTCAAAGGACCTGAAATATTTGTTCCTGGATTTTCATGGAAAGTAAATCTGCCCTTTGAAGCATGATATGTTGCAGTCCAACCCATATCATCTCCATTTGCAACGATTCCATCGTCTAATGCATTGAGAGAAACCGTGGATTCAGATTTCCTCCAAGAAGTAAGTTCGGTTACTGTTTGCTTTTCTGATTCTACAACCCATGCTTTGACACATGGGATACCATTTGCGAGGCTCCAATGACGTAAAATCAACCATCGATCTGGTAAAGAAGGGAAAGTAAACATCTCACTTAGAGGTATATCCTCCGCTAATTCAGTATCAGGATCATGCACTTCATCACCAGTCATCAATGCATCAGGCATAGCCCAATGCAAGTGAATCCCCTGCTCAAGTTGTTTCTGATTTTGACGAGGTCTATTTCGTTCTTCATCATCAAAAATCTGAGTTAGATCATACACATCTTGAGGATTGGGATCTTCGATGACATAAATTTGTAAATCAATTGGAACAATGATCCTACTCCCACGATGGAGATTCGAATCAAAGGTCTGATTGAAGAACTCTTCAGAAGTTGGTGAGAGCCCAGATACTTGATTCCCCTTGATTCCAGATGGCACTGTTTCTTGAATAGGTGCAATCACTTTCTTCTTTGAGGATTTCTTTGCCTTAGCTTTTTTTGTTACACTCTTCGCTGCTTTCGATTCTTTTGAAATCTTCTTGTCAGCTTTTTTACTTCCTTTTGCCATCAGTCATCACCTCCCCAATTAATTGCATCTTTGTGCGGGTGTGGCGTTGAACCATCTTGCATCTGAGAGTATGGTACGAAATCTTGCTGGTATGGATATTGCAACATTTGTGTTGCTATGAGAGCACTTTCTTGTTGATCAAATGAGTTTGATAGTTCATTTGATTCAATTTTCGCTGCAAGTGAATTATACAATCCCAAAATATCGATTACCGATTTATCTCCATAACTTCTTTTATTGACATCAATTTTCATTCCATTTGTAGGTAAAGTTCCATTTGTAGGTAAAGTCCCATTTGCAAGTAAAGTACCATCCGGGTTTTTCAATTTCAATTCATATTGATCTGCATCACCATCAACCCCTATCCGAATTCCTTCGGCGGGTTCTTGGAATCGAATATGCGTTGGACATCCATTGAAAATGACCATGATTATCGATTCGGATAATCTTGCAAAACGATGAATACTGACCTGATTCTTATCCTCCCAAGGTTCAGATCGATTCTCAGAACGATATCCTGTGATTTCCAATCCAGGATAATCTCGAACCACTGAACTTCGGAACAAGAATCCAGTCAATTTACTTCCAGTTTGTTTACTTGAAGTTGAAGAATTTGATTTGCTTGTGACATAATTTCTGTATTCATCTGCAAGATTTTCAGCAACATCCAAATCCTCCATAAGCGATGAATATCTTGTCTTTCCATCATCCATTTCCTTCAGAAGCCATTGCCTTTCTCTCGTCGATGTCAACGTAACACTCAATGCACCGTCAATTAGAGCATCAACCCAATTCCGATCAATATGGAAGTATCGTATTGTCTCTGAAGGGAGCATATCTTCACTTGGAACCAGATATTGGAATGGGATTGGCTCAAGTAATCTTAGCCTTGTAAGCCATCTCATCGTTTGAGATTTGGATTCATTTCCTTTGAAGTATTTCTCAAGGGTTTGAATCTCAGTTCTCCACTTGAAAGAATCCGTCGTTGAAGCATCTACCATCTCCATTTTGGTAGTTGCCAGAGGTGCATCTTCAGCTTTGGCCATTGTTCCCACCTCCTATTTCTGTCGCTATGTGTGGATAATCATCTTCTAAATTCCCATCTACATCCACTCTCGAGATCTCCGCAATTGGGAGAGTTAGTTTTAGACGAGACTCTCTAACCATGCGAATAGATGATTCTTCCTTTATACTCTTGAGGCGTTGATTAAGGACTGGTATCGAGAATCCTTTCTCTTCAATCTTCTTCTCAACCTCTTCGCGTTGTTCTTGTCGAATATCATTGGCAATCCAGGCTTTCATTGCTTTCATGAATTTACCATCACCCAAAGCGAGCAATCTTCCAAGTTCGAAGGCTGATGCATGAGAAATATCCCAGATGGCTAATTCACTAATAATCGCCATAGCTGCATCCGAATTAGCATATGGATTTTCCTTGATATCTCGTTGTTCTGAGAAAGCCACTAAGGGACCTCTGTACAATACATCCTCAGATAACCCATCTGAGCCATGCATCTCCGTAGAGAGATAACTATTCGCAGTCATTCCAGGAACTGAATCAGTACCAAGGAGCATCGGTTCTATGGTATCTCTCTGTGAATCTACATCACTAATAGGAATTGTATCACCTGGGCTTATGCCATTGCGAGTTGATGATTCAACACGAACATTGAGATTTTCCATGCGTGCTTGGAAATCTCCATTCGTTTGAGAACTATTGAACGTCCAATGATGCAAGAGGACCAGATTGGTGAACGTCTTGACCTTGGAAGGCGATTTGGCTTCTTTTACCACCTGTTTACCTGCCTTTTCGCTTGCCTTCTTACCAAATGATGGAAGACCAACACTCGCCATTAGCGCCGATGTAACATGCTTAGAATGTAGTTTTGCTGTGGCAACCTTTCTCTCGATTGCAGGATTTGTCGGCAAGATATTTTCTGACAATCTACCCTCTAAAGAGACTAAACATGCATGATAGGTTTGATCAGGTTTCAAGACCCTATTGCTCATAACGATGGAGAACCATCCGTCTTCATCAGAGCCGCATTGTTCTTTGTCCTGTGGATTCACTTGACGGGCATGAGAAAGTAGTTTCAATTCTTCAAATCGAGGCGCTATAGAACGAAGTATAGAGGAATCCACGCGTACTGCATCAACAATCATTTCATCCATAGACGAGTCTATGCCAAAGCCATCTCTTTTCGATTGACTCCAATGTGAAAAGACACCAGGAATAGAATTCTTAGAATTCACGAGACAAAGACCTTCATCGCCTTTGTAAATGCCTAATGCTCCTCCATGAGTGAGTTCATCTTCAGTAAAGACCAACAATGCGACCCATGGATATTTTCTCTCAAAATTCCAATCCGGGTTATTCTTGATCTCATTGGATGAAATAAAATCTGCAGGTGTTTCGCCGTTAATCAGAACCAATCGTTCCCAAGGCAATGAACGCCGTTGTAATGTCATAAATGGCACATAGGAATCTGTTGTCGCATTCTGTTCATTTCGTGGAGGGAATACTGCATGTACTTCAGTCGCTTCTAGGCCCCATCTTGGACCAGTGACATCGAAGAATTTGGAGACTGAACCTTGTTCTGAGTCAAAACCTTGTTCGATTTCTATCTTGTAGCTTCCAGCAGTAAGTGGTCCTAGAACCCTATCAAAAAGACGGTATTCGCCAACAGGTGGAGGAGGAGGATTCGTATTACTCATTCATTCACCACCTATCCAATATGGACGAGCATTACTATCGACAACAGTTCCGAAGAATGTCGCTATTCCTCCATTACCACCCTTATCTGAAACTTGAATTCGTATCTTGAAATATCCTAAATCTGAGTCATCAGGTTTGAAAGTCATCAATCCTTCTTTAGTTACATTGACTCCTTTCGGACCACTAACTTTCTGGAACAGCATGTTATCACCTTCAGCGTCTTTTGCCAGATTGGAAATGTCCTTTGACCAATCTTCACCCATCGAAAGAGTGCCCAAATCAAAACTTGGACCTACAATTTGTTCTGTCTTTGGCTTCACCTTGATCTCTTTCAATGGAGGTGGAGCAGGAGATGCTTTTTGCCCCACTTCACCACTAAAGACCTGTACGACTGATTCTCCTTTACCTGTGATTGAGCCTTCTTCGATAATTGTAGTCCAATCTCTGGATTTGAAGAATTCAATCCATTCTTCATGATGTCCGACTAATCCAACCATTGAGTGAAGAGTTCCTGGATTCGAGAACGATGCAGATATTGTACAGGTATCGTTCTCATTTCCAGATTCAACAGCCCATATTGAAATTGACAATGCAGCACCACGAATCAAATACGCATCTGAGAGTATAGAGACCCCTTTGCATTCCAAGGAAGGAAGATCATCATGATTCGCAGGCCCGGGGAAGGCCCGGGGTAATTTATCTTAATAAGGACTCATTGAGGATGCGTCCAAATCTTAGAAGAGAGAATTACCCGGCGTTACTCTGGCCCTAGTCATCGGCGCGCTGCTAGGGCTCTGTCGACGCTGGATTGCCAAATGCAAGTGCTCGCGTCCTTAGAATGCAAGTGCTTTTGTGTGTACCTCAAAGCCCAGCCTTGAGTTGCTGAACGACTCTGGTGAGCCTTTCTTTCATCATATTGCAAAGGGACCTGAAAATAGCGTATCATGCATGGGAATTCCTTCTTCAATCGACACCGCATGCCATAAGACCAGTTTGCCTGTCCTACGCTAGACTGGGGCATACTGAGGACGTATTTTACGTCTTGTAGAGCAGATTTGTAGCGCTCAACTGCCTCAAAGGCCTGGGCGCGGCGGACAAGCGACTTCACATTATTAATGTCTGTATCCAAGACCGCAGTACAGTCTGCTATGGTACCATCAAAGTTGGAAAGCTGCTTGTGACAGGCAGAACGATTTGAATAAGCCTTGATACAGAGTTCTGAGCTCTTGTCAGCAGTAGCATCGATGCATCTGGTGTATGCTTCAATAGCACCTTCAAAATCGGCTAGTTTGTAACACTTGTCACCTGCTTCTTTGTCACGTGCTGGTTTGGGCAATGACATGACACGGCGCTTTTCAGCAGCCTCAAACTTAGGTTCGACGCTACGCTTTATTTTCACTATCTCACTGTTTCCGGC
>CAXDRT010000106.1:0-6558 GCA_963991835.1 uncultured euryarchaeote | reverse complement strand
TTTTTTCCGTTTTATCGTTGACCATTTAGAGTGACCTGACATTTAAACCGTCCTTTAGAAAATTTTTAAGCCATTCTAGATAAATAATATCATTTGATAGTTCTGGATGAAATGATAATCCAACAATATTATTTTCATGTATACCAACAACTTCTTCATCTATTAATGCAATAGGAGTGACTGTGTTAGCATAAGATATTATTTTTGGTGCTCTAATAAAACAATACATTTCCTTATTTCCATTGAAATCAACCAAGCCCTCAAAAGATTCATTTTGACGTCCATATGCATTTCGTTCTACAACTGTGTTTAAACAAGAAATTGATGATTGACCGTCAATAACATCATTTGCTAGGAGAATTAATCCAGCACATGTTCCCAAAGTTGGCATTCCTTCATTTATTTTAATTTTAATGGATTCGAACAAATCATCATTCTTTTGAATTTTCATCATTGTTGTTGATTCACCACCTGGAAGAACAAGCGCATCGATTGTTTCATCAACATCTTTTGCTTGACGAAGATAAACGATTTCGATTTCAAGTTCTAAATCAATTGCTGAAGCCAAGAGAGCCTCTTCATGCTCATGTCGCGCACCTTGCAACATAGCAAGTCCAATCCGCAACATAATTCCCCCTAGAACTCCTCTTCTTAAGCACATAGCATTCATGCAAATCCGTTCCTGTGTGTGAAATCATAGATGTTGTTCAAAAACCGAGCGCGTCTGGATTCAAGCATGCCACACGAAGGTGACTGTTTTCTTGTCCCTGGCCCTGTTCGAATGAGTGATGCATGTTTGCAGGCAATGGCCACACCTGTTATGACTGCAAGAGGGGCGGAATTTAGAGACGTAATGGCCGATCTTAACGCGGGATTACGAACCGCATTCAATCTTACACCTTCGGAACGAAGTCGAGGAACACAATCTTGGTCTGGCGAAGATGGATACAAAGTCATCGCCGTATCTGGAAGTGGCACTGCTGCAATGGAGATGGTTATTGCTAATCGATTCCGTCCAAACGACCGAGTCCTTGTTCCAACCAATGGTAAATTCGGAGAGAGAGTTGCTCAAATCTGCAAACAATATTGCCAAGTGAAACACATCGCATATGATTGGGGGCGAAGTTTTGATTTTATGGAATTGGAAGAACAACTTGGCCGTGGTACATATGAAGCAGTCCTCATCTGTCATAATGAAACAAGCACAGGGATTACTCAAGATGCTGCATCATTAGCACAAATGTGTAAGGAATACAACGTAGCATTCATCCTCGATGGGATCACGTCCGTTGGAGGTGCACCTGTTCATCCAGCAGAATGGGGAGCAGAAGCGGTTGTCATGGGTGCTCAGAAATGTACTGCTGGACCAAGTGGTATTGCTGCTATTGCAATTAACGAGCACTTTATTGAACGATTGGAAACCATTCGTAAGCAAGGGGATTCAAATCCAGTGTACTATCTCGACCTCGTATCTGCACTCAAAAAGGGAGATGATGATCAAACACCATGGACACCTGCTATCAACTTAGCAATGGGTTGGGCTGCTGCTCTCCGTGAGTTAGAAGAAGAAGGACTTGAGAATCGTTGGAAGCGTTGTCAAACTCTTGCCACTGGAGTACGCAACCTCTTTACTGATCTTGGTTTTTTGCTCCTTGCAGATGGAGGACAGCAAAGTGATACAGTAACAGCAATCATGTATCCAGAAGGAATTGATGATTCATGGCGAAGCACCCTCAAAGAAAAGTATGACACACAGGTCATTGGAGCCCAAGACCATTTGAAAGGTAAAATGTTCAGAGTTGGAAGCATGGGCACCACCACCGTTGAGGAGATGATTGAGGGATGCAAACGAATGATTGCTTGCTTCAATGAAATGGGACATACGCTTCCAAACGTTGATGTTGCACCGTACTTTGCCTAAATCATGGCGAAAGGAATTGTTCTTGGGCGATTCCAACCGTTCCACTATGGACATGAACATCTTGTTCTTGAAGCACTTGAGCGGTTTGAGGAAGTTACAATTGCAGTAGGATCATCCCAAGAAGAATGGACTACAGACAATCCTTTTTCATTCCAAGAGCGAAAATCAATGATCGAATCATGGGTGAATGAGAAGAGTTTGAACCAACGTATTGCTGTTGTCGGTATTGAAGATATCAACGACCCACCGAACTGGGTTGGCCATGCATCCAAGACTCATGGAGAAGGAACCTTGGTCACATCTGATGAGAACACAAAAAACCTCTATGAAGCAAATCAATTTCCAGTCCATTGGATTGAATTACATCAACGAGCACAATACGAAGGATGGCGAGTTCGACAATCCTGTATGATGCTTTCAACTGTCTATGATGATGATGCAACACGATCTGTTCTCAGCCCAACTGTGCCAAATGCAATCATTGAATGGTTGATTACAAACGATGCACTTTATCGCTTCTTGCAATTAAACGCTGGACCACATGCAGGCTGATTACTCAGTTGCTACAACCACACGTGCTGCACTTAGAACTCTCTCTTTGTACATGTATCCAGGTTCTAAGACATCAATAACAAGTCCTGCAGGGAAGTGTTCAGAAGCAGGCAAGGTGGTAATAGCTTCCATTTTAGATGGATCGAATTCTAATCCTTTGGCTTCAATGGCTTTGATTCCATCCGCTTCTAACTCCCTCCACAACTTGTTTCGAAGAAGCCTCAATCCTTGTGCAAGAGGTGATTCATCGCTTTCTTCAACCTGCTGAAGAGCACGGTCAACGTCATTCAAGATTGGAATCATTCTTCGTGCAAGACCCATTCCACCGTACTGGATTAAAGTCGATTTTTCTGCCATAAGCCGCTTACGAACATTTTGTATTTCGGCCTCTTTGTACGCAATCTCTTTCTCCGCTTTTTCAGCCCGCTGAGTGGCCTCTTCCAATGGATCGAGCGGTTCAACATGCTCAGACAAATCAATCTGTTCAGCAACATCATCGAATTCAGGTGTTTCATCATCGTGAAGTTCAGGAGTTTCTTCCGTTGGCACGTCTTCATCCTTCGACATGAGACATCCGAGTCAGAAGTGGTCTTTCAACCCGACGCTGTCGTATCGTCAGGTAGACCATGTGCCAAAACAGTAGAAATATTCCATGAGCCAGTCCCCCACTTTCGGGCTTCAAGATGGTCTCGACCGATAATGGCAACCATATCCGATTCAGAATTCCAACGATTCATTGTGTAAACAAGAGATTTAGCAGCTCGATCATGGGCTTCATAGGTTGGAACAATTCGAGCATCCTCTTTTTCATCCAAAGTTTCACCTAATGCTTTTCTTCGTTCCATCCAATCCATGCAAACCATTTCTGCATACTCGGATTCTGGAAGACCTGCTAATTCTTTGCAAACCTTGTCCCATGTTTGGCCTCCATAAAGAACATCCTCGCCTTCAATGGTTGTGTTTAGTGCAACATCGAGGTACAAGTAGGCACGTCCTTCCCAGACTTCCCATGCCCCTGGACTTGCCCACTTCATAGCCAAAAGAAGGCCATTTTCTCCATCGGTCGATTCGTCAAGCAGTTGATTGAAGGACTTGGATTCCTCTTTGCTCCATGGTTGAGCATCCATCCAATCGAGTAATTCTGCTTCAGCATCAATATCAAAAAGAACTTTTAATCGAGAATCTTGCACAGGACGTGTGTTACGCAATGTGCGTTTCTCAAGACCTTGATAGAGCGTATTCCATGCTAAATCTAAGGTCAATTTAAGGCGTGAGACATCGACTAAAAGAACGATGATTTCAAGCCCCATGTACCATACCAAACACAACTCTTCTTTGAGGCATTCGGCTTCACCACAGCCTCCAAGTTTTCAATGAATTTCGCTTCATGAGCAAGAGCATTGAAGAACAGCGGTCTTGCCATTACAAATGAGGCGTTACGATGGCGACGATTAAGGAGCAAATCGATTTGATTCGCGCCGAGATCGACAAGACCCAAAAAAACAAAGCCACAAACGCCCATATTGGTAAATTGAAAGCGAAAATCGCTCAATTGAAACTCAAGGAAGAAAAGGCTACTGCTCACTCCAAAGCCAGTGGCGGTGGAAAGGGATTCGAAGTTCGTAAATCAGGGGACGCAACCGTGTCGCTGGTTGGATTCCCATCAGTCGGTAAGTCGACATTGATCTCCAAAGTGACAGATGCTGCTTCAGAAGTAGGTGGTTATGCCTTTACAACATTGACGTGTATTCCTGGTGTTATGGAACATAGGGGAGCTAAAATCCAGATTCTGGATTTACCTGGATTGATTAAGGGTGCTGCAGAAGGGAAAGGAAGAGGAAAAGAAATCCTCAACGTCATTCGTTCATCAGATATGGTCCTCTACATTGTCGACCCCTTCCAAGATGGGCACTTCCAAGTCCTCCATCGTGAATTACACAATTCTGGATTGCGGCTTAATGAACAACGGCCACCTGTCTTCATCAAACGTGTTGACAAAGGTGGAATTGATGTTCGCACCACAGTAGAACAAACGCACTTAACACCAGAAGAAATGGGAGACATCATTCGATCATTCGGATTTACATCCGCAATTGTAACGCTACGCCAGGATACGACTGCTGAACAAATTGTTGATTGCTTAGCAGGCAATATCATTTACGAAAAAGCAGTTATTGCGATTAATAAAATTGATATCGCAACCCCAGAAGATATCGCTCGAGCAAGAGTCGGTTTACCACCTGAATGGCCAATTATGGAAATTTCAGCATTCAAGGACATTGGCCTTACTGAATTGAAAGATTTCATCTATGATAATCTTGGATTCATGCGAGTGTATCTCAAACCGCAGGGTCAAGAAGCAGACATGGAAGAACCTCTGATCGTCAAAGATGATTCAACTGTTCGAACAATTTGTAACAAACTTCATCGAGACTTTGTCCGGAAGTTTAGATTCGCTCGAATAAAGGGTCCATCTGCAAAATTCGATTGGCAGCGTGTTGGCTTGGACCATCTTTTACAAGATGGGGACATCTTGACAATCGTGGTGAAGCGATGAAGACATTATGGTCCTATCATCGTGATATACTAGCAATTGGACTCGGTTGTTTCTTCACATATGTCGGAATTCTTCATTTCATTGACCCAGAATGGTTTACTGCAATCGTACCAGAGATTCTTCCTGGCTCAGATGTCTTTTGGGTTCTTCTCAGCGGAATTCCAGAAGTCGTTTGTGGAATTGGATTAATCCTTCCAAAAACAAGGGTTTTGGCTGCAAAGGCGACTGTATTTCTTCTCATCATTCTGTATTGGGCAAATCTGAACATGTGGATCAATGATATCGAATTAAACGGCGATACATTCCCTCATTGGGCGCATGTTCTCAGGGGTTTAGCACAAGTGGCAATGGTCCTTATTGCAGCTTATTTAGGTGAATGGATTTACAATTCAAAGAAGGAAGAACAATAATCAGACCCATTCGTCATCACCAGACTCTCCTTTTCTAACTCGTATGAATGCAATCAGAATAAGAAGAACGACAACAAGACCGCCAATCTGCATAAGTGCTGATGAACTCAAAGAGGATTTATCCTCATCCTCATCGATTGAACCATCAGTATCGTCTACAGGATCCAATGGGTCGATGCCAGTTGAAACATCAACTGCGAATGAAAGGGTACTGGAATTCATATTACCAGAGGCATCTGAACTCTTGACTAAAAGGGTCCAATCACCATTGGAAAGAGTTTCTGAGACATATTCATGATTCTTGTTGGTGGCGAATTGATTGGCAAACACAAGGGCATTATCCAAGTAGATCTCTTCAGTCGAACGTTCGGATGTGTACCAACTGATTCGAGCTTTTCCGTCATCAAGTACCTCGACTTCCAAATTAAGCAACTCTGGAGGTGTCAAGTCGACAATGCTACTTGTTGTGAATGTCACTAGGACATCAGCCGTATCATTGGCCCGGATATATGCCCAATACGAGGTATTGACTTCAAGTCCAGTCAACGTAATAGCATGCTCAGTCCCAAGTTCTGTCCATTGATTTTGCAACATAGAATCTGTAGGTTCATTTTCAGAAGTTGTGTATTGTATTGATGTTGCATCAGCGACTGTTGTTGACCAAGTGATTACTGCTGAATTTGCCGTTACTGTATCGACTGATGCTCCAAAAATCTGTTGAGGAACCTCTGGCATCTCAAATCCAGTCAATTGTGCGTATACATGTCCATTCACATCATAGGAAGAGAGCATGGTTTCTTGTCCGTTACCATCAAGAACAATATCGATGACGTTTGGATCATAATCTATTCCATCATCAGGAGCTGGATTTGAACCACCACCGAGAGTCCATGTACTTGCAGTCGCATCAACATCTCTCCACTTTCCTGTCCCAAACCCATCCTGACTGCCAATCACAACGATGTAGCGATAGTTCGGAATGTCATCCCCAATGACATCTTTGCTGACTGTGAAGGTGATTGTTTTTGCCTCAATATCACCCGAAACATCAACACCGCGGGAGGAAGTGCTTCCGGTCAAGGATTGAACAGCCATAACAGCACCAGGTTCACCAGTTC
>CAXDRT010000105.1:0-6573 GCA_963991835.1 uncultured euryarchaeote | reverse complement strand
TACGAGATCTAGTACGGTCTCGTGGGCTCGGAGATGTGTATAAGAGACAGGGGGATCTCATCTCTGGCGCAACAGATCAAGATGCATGTCCAATGCAACCAGGGACAAGTTGGCAAAATGGAATTCTTGGCTGTCCTGACTCTGATGGAGATGGATGGTGGGATGTACAAGATGCATTCCCTGGCGAACCAACCCAATGGATTGACGCTGATGGTGATGGCTATGGCGACAACGAATCTGGTGTAGACCCAGATTCTTGTGTAAACATTGCTGGAAATTCAACGATTGATCGACTTGGCTGTACTGATACTGACGGTGATGGGCGCTCCGACCCTGAACTCTCTTGGACCGTTGTAAATGGTGCAGATGAGTTTAGACTCGAACCCACTCAATGGTTCGATACTGATGATGATGGCTACGGTGATGAAATCAATGGATTTGAAGGAGATAGTTGTCCTGATGTCTATGGCTTGTCGAAATTCGATAGGTTTGGTTGCCTCGATACTGATCGAGACGGGTATTCGGACCCAGATGGAAATTGGACTCTTGCTGATGGAGCTGATGCTTACGTGGACGATCCTTTCACTCACATATTCGTAGAACCTGAACCGGTAAAATCTGATGAAGAGAACTTCTTCGCCAGTCCTCTTATGCTCGTCGTGTATGGTCTTGTAGTCCTTGTTCTCGCTGGATTAGGTTTCATGATGACTCGAAAGCGAGATGGAGCAGATGGAGTGAAACAACTTCCAAATGTGGGGATGCAGCAACCAATGCAGCAACAAGTGGTTATGCCAGCAGCACAACAGAATCCATACGTCCAGCCAATACAGACTCAAACATATGCTCAGGCTGCAGTCGCACCACCTACTCCTCAACCTGATCCAGCCAGAGAATATTACAATGGATTGATTGCTCAAGGATATCCTCCTGAATCTGCTGCAAGTTACACAACGCAGTACTTCCCTGGATTCCAAGCCTAAACCCTCTTGGTTTGAGTGACACATTCAAGGCTTGGCCATAGGTCAGTTGTCTATGGGCACCCTCAAATCGCTTGTCTGGGCTCGTCGTTTCCTCGAAGAAACACCAGGGGATTCAGAAATTGGTGGACAAGCCCGTCAGGTTCCCCAAGCATGTTGGTCTCGTGTGCAACCTACTCCTGCACCTGATCCCAAACTCTTACTTTCGTCCTCAGAGATGTCGGCTCAATTGGGCCTTGATTCAATTGATGAAATCGTCTTTGGCGGTGGAAAAACCTTGGAAGGGATGGACCCCTATGCACAACGATATGGTGGTCATCAATTTGGTAATTGGGCAGGACAACTTGGTGATGGGAGAGCGATTACCCTTGGTGAAGTTCAACTGCCAAATGAAGTACTTGAATTGCAATTGAAAGGAGCGGGTACAACTCCTTATTCCCGATTTGCAGATGGGAAAGCCGTGTTACGCTCCTCGATTAGAGAATTCCTATGCAGTGAAGCAATGCATCATCTTGGTGTTCCAACAACTCGCGCACTCTCATTGGTTTCAACAGGCGAAATGGTTCTGAGGGATATGATGTATGACGGTAATCAAGCGTATGAACAAGGAGCAGTTGTTTGCAGAGTTGCACCGAGTTTCATTCGTTTTGGAAGTTTCCAAATTCATTCAGCAATGGGCGATATAGCCACACTCAAATCATTACTTCAACACACCGTAGATCGGCATTTCCCAGGGCATGATATTTCCAATGACGCAGGTCGTGTGAATTGGCTCAATCATGTTGCTGAACAAACTGCCTTGATGATCTCGCATTGGATGCGTGTTGGATTTGTTCACGGGGTTATGAATACTGATAACATGTCAATCCACGGGCTTACCATTGATTATGGTCCATACGGGTGGCTAGAAGATTACAATCCTGGATGGACGCCTAACACAACAGATCTGCGTACTCGTCGCTATCGATACGGACAACAACCACAAATTGGTGCATGGAATGTGGCTCGTTTACTCGAAGCAATGGTTCCTATTATGGATGAGCCTGAATTGTTGCATGATGTCCTTGATGGATATACAAATGCATATTCTGCGTATCAAAATGAAATGTGGGCATCCAAACTTGGTTTAGACAAATTCAAATCTGAAGATGAAACGTTGATTCGTGATCTTAACGAATTACTTCAACGGGTTGAAACAGACATGACGCTCTTTTTCCGTTTGTTATCTTCGATTGAAGAACCCACTGTAGTTTCCTTAACTGAGGCATTTTATGATGAAACTACGATTCCAGCCGACGAATGGAACACATGGCTCTCTGTATGGTGGAATCGAGTGCATTCACAACCCAACCGAGAAGCAATGCTTTCTTCAAATCCGAAATATGTTCTCAGAAACTGGATGGCTCAACTAGCAATTGATGCGGCAGAGTCTGGAGATGTCTCTATTTGTGAGGAATTGTATACGCTACTAAAGAATCCGTACGATGAACAGGAAGAATATGAAGAGAAGTGGTTCAAGAAGCGACCTGAATGGGCACGACATAAAATTGGCTGCTCAATGCTGTCTTGCTCAAGTTAGGGCTGATGAAGATACTGTAACACTCATTCCTAGAGGAACTGCTATGAACACATCATGTGCACCGCTGAATAATGAAGCTTAGACTCCATCAATTCCTCTCCAAATGCGGGGAGTTTTCATCCAAAGGGGATGTCAAAAAAGCAATTTGGGATGGTGATGTGACAATCAATGATTCGATTGTCAAAAATATTGCTTACGAATTCAACCCTGCGAAACGATCAGTGAAATACAGAGGAAAAGAATTATTCCTCCCATCCAATGATGTGTATTTTCTTCTCAACAAGCCAGCAGGTTACATCTGCTCACGATTAAATTCACAAGAACTTGAATTGAATAAGAGATCGATCTATGAACTCTTTCGAAACGCAGTAGATTCCTCTGTCTATGAGACATTGGTCACTGTTGGAAGACTTGATGAAGAGACAACAGGCTTTCTTTTGGTGACAACTGATGGGAAATTAGTTCACTCGATTACGGATCCTGAAAAGAAGATTAGGAAGACATACCGTGTTGAAACAGAATCTAAAATTACTGAGCGACAACTCAACTCAATACGTAATGGAGTTTCTGTTTCAGTTGTTGAATATGGTTCAAGAGAACAGTTTAGAACTCGTCCAGCAACCATCGAATTAGAGCATAAATCATGTGCAATACTTACGATCGATGAGGGTAAGAAACGACAGATTCGAAGGATGTTCACCACACTTGATAATCACGTCACGCAACTGCATCGACTCGGTACTGAAGGAATGCAATTAGACGATTTTAATCTGGATGAAGGGGAGTTTTGTTCCGTTACTCTTGAGGAGATCAATGAAGCCATCCTTTCCTGATTAGAACAATGGGTTGGTCAAATCAAACACATATCGGATTCCGATAATGAATAGAATTGCAACGAACACTTGCATGATACGCTGTTCTGAAACCTTGGCAATGCCAAACCTTGCTCCAACATTAGCTGCTATAATCACAACAATAGGCAACAGTAGAATGAGGATGATATTTGATTCTAATACCTCCCACTGACCTTCGTTCAATGCGAAGAGATGGGCGATAATTGACAATGGAATCACGCACATCATGATGTGGAGACTTGTTCCAATTGCTTTTCGAGATTGAAGTGATCCGTATGTTCTGAGTACAGGGACATAGATTGCACCAGCACCTATTGCCAAAACCGATGATAACATGCCTCCAATACCAACGCCAATCCGCAAAGGTATAGTCGAAACGCTTTCTTCCACAGTATCCTTTTTGCTACGAGAACGTATTGTTTTGATGATAGCCCATATGATAAATCCAAGACTCAATGTCTTGAATAATACATCCAATGCTCCAGTTAAAGAGGCAACAATAACAACCCCTAATATTGCCCCAGGTATCGCTCCAACGAGGCTTTCTTTGAGGCGTATATCAGAATAAAAACCTTCTTTCCTATGACGTAATCCTGATCCATAAGCTACAGTGCCAGACAAGCCGAGAGAAACGATCAGTAATGCTCCATCGATGTCCCATCCTGCCCCATAATGAAGAAGTGGTGCGAAGAGCAATCCTCCACCTAATCCGAGTGGTGCGAACAAGAAGCCAATGAACGCGCTGCCGAGGAGAACCAAGGCAATTGTCAAAGCGTCCATGAGTGTTGGAAATTGTTGTTGCATATCATATCAGCGGAGTTTTACAATACTTTCATATGGTTTGTTGTTAGGGTTGAAGACATGTCTGCAATGATAATTGGTTTAGCCGTCGGAGGATTCCTCTTCCTTGTCGTTTTGATTTGGTTTTTCTCAACATGGAATCGATTGGTTCGACTTGAAGAGAACGTGAATAAATCGTGGGCTGATATCGATGTATTACTCAAGCAACGTTACGACATGATTCCAAATCTTGTTGAGACAGTTAAGGGATATGCATCCCATGAAAAAGAAATCTTTGATGCGTTTGCAGTAGCACGACAAGCTGCGGCTGGTGCATTGGCTCAAGGAGATGTAAAGGGTGTTGGAGCAGCAGAAAGCACACTTGCTGGCCTTATCCCACGGATCAACATGGTTGCAGAACAATATCCTGACCTGAAGGCAAATGCCTCCTTCGTAGAACTCCAGAAGCAACTTGTAGCTCTTGAAAATCAAGTCGCTGACCGAAGAGAGTTCTACAATGCATCTGCTACAAACTTCAATGCAGCAATTCAAATGATTCCTACAAATATCGTTGCAGGAATGAAAGGCTGTGTACGTAGAGACCTTTTCGAAGTCAAAGGAATCGAGCGAGAGAACGTCAAGATATCCTTCTGAGTGTATGGGTTCAACAAATCAACTCAAGTTGATTGTATGGAGAGTCATGGATGTTCCTCGTAATTGGCCACAGTTCTCTCGCCATTGAATTGGCTCGTTGGTGCTCGAAGAGACGACTGACAAGAATCGTAGGACTTGCTTCTGAAATGGGAATCGTTGAAGATGCTGGAGAATGTGAAGTACTCCCACTTCCTTCTCAGATGTCCGCTGCAGAATTGCCAGATAGTGGACACCATCCAACAGCAGTGATCCTTGTTGATGCCGATGTCCTAAGCGATTCAGTTCCTTTGCTAGCGCTTCGCGGCCGTTGGCCAGAAGTCCCTCTACTCACGACTGAAGCAGAAGGTATTGATGATTCAGTTGATGGTATTGATACGGATGAAATCATTGCTGCTGCTTATCGTGAGAAAATCCGTTCCTGGGAACGTCATGCTGGTGCTAAGGTTCTCGAAACTTACCTCAAAGGATTGCACAGTGGTTCCAACGTGGCAATCTTTTGTCATGATAATCCAGATCCCGATGCTTTGGCCTCCGCTTTAGCAATGGAAGCCGTCTGTACCTCACTTGGACATTTGCCCACAATTTACCATGGCGGTCAGATTGAGCATCAGCAAAATCAAGCAATGGTTCGGTTCCTTGAGATTCCTCTGCGTCGACTAATTCTTGATTGGGAACTTGAAGATGTCCTAAATGAAGCCGATTGCATCGTTACCGTTGACTTTCATCAACCTGGTGCAAATAATATTCTGCCTGAGGAATGCGTTCCTCATATCATCATTGATCACCACACCTCCGATAAGCCTGTTACAGCCGATATCGCCTTCCTACGTCCAGAATACTCTGCAACATCATCTCTTATTGCGAATCTTTTGATGAACATGAGCGTCGATATGAATCCACGTCTTGCAACTGCTCTTTCATTTGGTATCCGTACAGACACGCTTTCTTTTACTCGTTCATTCAATCCTGTTGACTTACGAGCATTAATGTGGCTAAATACATGGGTTGATTCTGAATTACTTACTTCTATAGAAGCGCCTCTAAAGAACCATGAAACACTCGATACGTTCACGCAAGCCTTAGCAAATAAGGTCCATGAAGAGTCTCTTATCCTTGCTCCGATTCCACAATTGAAGAGTCGAGACGATCTCTCACAAGTCGCCGATTTCTTATTCGCTACGAAAGGAACTGAAGTCGTTGTTGTGTATGGGATACAGAGAAACAAAGTATTGCTCTCTGCACGAAGTCGACGAGAAAATCTGCATCTTGGTTTGTCACTATCCAAGCAATTCACTGATGGCCAAGCAGGTGGGCATAAGGGGCTTGCTGGAGGCCAGATTCTGTTTGAAACCCTTGGTTTTGAAGAATTTGCAGATGTCGATGAGGAAGGAACTGCCATTCTTGATATGATGACTGAACAGCTTCGCAATATTTTCACACAGGAGGATTTGTCTTGACATCCTCCACTCCGTTCATTGATGTGAGTCCAACACTTCGATTGCTTGGAACAGCCCATGTCGCAACCGCATCTGTGGAGGCTGTAAAGACACAAATTGCCGAATATCAACCTGAACTTGTCGGAGTTGAACTGTGTAAATCACGACATGATGCGCTTGTTGAAGGACGTCGACTTGACAAGGAAGGCTTGCTTAGAGTCATCAAAGAAGGCAAAGCACCGATGGTTCTTATGCAAGCCATGCTCCTGTCTCTTATACACATCTGACGCTGC
>CAXDRT010000104.1:0-6664 GCA_963991835.1 uncultured euryarchaeote | reverse complement strand
GATGCATTCCCAAGCGATCCTACTGAAACCGCAGATACTGACAGTGATGGTACTGGTGACAATGCTGATGCATTCCCAAGCGATCCTACTGAAACCGCAGATACTGACAGTGATGGTACTGGTGACAATGCTGATGCATTCCCCAACGACCCTACTGAAACCGCAGACTCAGATGGCGATACGGTTGGAGATAACGCAGATGTATTCCCAGACGACCCTACTGAATCTGTAGATTCTGACGACGATGGTGTTGGAGATAACAGCGATTGGGCTCCAAATGATCCTACTGAAACTGCAGACACTGACGGTGATAACGTTGGTGATAATGCTGACGTGTTCCCTACTGATTCAAGTGAATCAAGTGATGCTGATCAAGATATGATTGGTGATAACGCTGACACAGATGATGACAACGATGGTTTGTTGGATATTGAAGAGGCAACAATTGGTACCGACCCATTCGATGAAGACACTGACGGTGATGAAGTCAACGACAAGGAAGATGCTCTACCGCTCGATGCAAGTGAAACCCTTGACTTTGACCAAGATGGTACCGGAGACAATGCCGATACTGATGACGATAACGATGGCCTTAGTGACATGGATGAACTAACCAAGGGCACAGATCGCTTCGATACTGATTCTGATGATGACGGCGTGATGGATGGTGCCGATGCATTCCCAACGGATGCTACTGAAACAACTGATTCAGATGGTGATGGTGCTGGCGACAATATTGATGCATTCCCGAACGATGCAAACGAAACGCTCGATACCGATTCAGATGGCGTCGGAAACAATGCCGACGCATTCCCGAACGATCCTGATGAAACAATGGATAGTGATGGAAACGGAGTTGGTGATAATGAACAAAAGGCCCAGGAAGAGGAAGATGCTGCTCAGATGCAGTTGATGATTATCATCGGTGTTGGACTGGTCCTTGTCGTTGTTGGAGCAGTTCTCTTTATGCGACGCAAGGGTGGAGATGAACCCGCTGCAAAGGAAGCTGTTTCATTGCCATCAATGGAACCACTCGCAACCTCTCAACCATTGTATCCTACTCAAACCCCTCAGCCAGTTCAGCCTGTTGTTGCAGAACCAACTGTCGAAAATCAATGGACAGATGAATCAGGCCATACCTGGCGATTGATGAGTGATGGATCGAATTTGTGGTGGAACGGAAACGATTGGCAAAAGGTGTAGACTTCCCAGAGAACATCTAAAAAAGTCCTTCACGAGGGAAGGCCATGGCCATTATACAACTCGAGGGTTTGAGCCGACATTACGGAGAAGATGAGACACTTGTCAAAGCATTGGATGAAGTATCGATTACTATTGAACAAGGGGAAATCGTCGCTCTACTTGGTCCATCAGGATCTGGAAAAACCACGCTATTGAACACGATTGCGGCTCTTGATGTGCCTACGGATGGGACCTACCTCTTCAACGAGGAGGAAGTTCCACTTGGACATGTTGAGAAGATGACTACATTTCGAAGAGAAAATATAGGATATATCTTCCAATTCTTCAACCTATTAGGAGATTTAACTGCACTTGAAAATGTCCTTCTTGTTCAAGATTTATCGGGTTCAAGGGATAAGGAAAAGGCTCTTAGTTTGCTTGAAGCGGTTGGTCTAAATGGTCTTGAAAACAGATTCCCTTCTCAAATGTCTGGAGGACAAAGGCAACGAGTTGCTATCGCTCGATCGCTTGCAAAAAGTCCTCGAGTTATCCTCGGTGATGAATTAACAGGTAATCTTGATACTGAAACCTCAACAATGGTCATGGAAGCCCTGATCAAAGCTTGTAGAAAAGAAAAGATGACGACAATTTTTGTGACGCATGATGAATCACTCACACGCTTTGCAACACGTATCATTCGACTTGATAGTGGAAAGGTTGTCGATGACGAAAAAGGCGGATTGAAGAGTATCGTTAACACAACAAAATTTGTTGCTGAATCAGTTGTTGAGGAAGCCGTTGACGGAGTGAAGAAAATTGGCTCCAAGATAAAGGACATTGCAAAATCAATCGTGGAGTGATTGCATGAACACCCTGCTTCTTCGTCGTTTGTCACGCAGTTTAATGCGTACAAAATTACGAGTACTGACAGTTGTTCTTCTTATCACACTATCAGTCTATGCAGGAATTGTCTTTTCTGAGCATTCTCGTAATGCAGACAAAGTCTACGATGATTTCTATGATGAAACAAACTTCTCAGACTTGCTCATAACGACCTATGAAATCGATTCGCGAGAGAATCTCTCATCAATATGTGATTCCTTTGAAAACGAAGCCTGTGAGACGAGTCTTGTCCTATCAGGTCAAGCAAATAGATTGGTTGATTCAGACCAACCAGAATGGCTCATTTCGACATTCTATGGGCTTGAAAATGGTGCTGTTAATTCAATATGGGCAATCGAAGGATCGATTGAACCTGGTGTTGGTGAAATTGTCATCGATGCCCACTTCGCTCAAGATAAGGATATTGAGATGAAGATAGGAGATTCCATTGAAATCATTGTCGGAGAAGGCGGGTCACAAACGCTTGAAGTTGTTGGATTCGCAAACAGTCCACTCGAATTATTTTATGCTGAACCTGGCTCAATATTGCCTCAAACTTCAACCTTCGTTGTCGGTTATTTGGACGTAGAATACCTTGCAACCATATCTGGTAATACTTTTGATGCTCGAAATACATTGAGCATTGACCTCAAAGGAACACCCCAATTCGATTTATCTGATACCGATGAAAATGAAGGCGAAGAACTTCAAGTGTTGAAAGACGAAATTTCATTGTTCATGACCGAAGCAGAAACCAACGGAACTGTTGCTGATCGTGGTGACTTGAGTGCAGAACTTCTTCGGTTGGATAAAGAAGGAATAGAAAATTCAACACCGTTTATTTTAGGGGTTCTACTTTTCATCAGTGGACTTGTCATCGCAGTATCTCTTGATCGATTGATTCGTACGCAGGCACGTGAAATTGCTGTTCTAAGAACAATCGGAGCCTCAACAAAAGACATCATGTTTGGCTATCTTTTGATTCCGCTCGTACTCGGAATTCCTGGAGTTCTCTTAGGGGCCCTTCTAGGAGTATCGTCAATTGGTTCTGAAGCATTTACAGCCTTTTACTTCTCTTTCCTTGGGATTCCAGTGGTCGAAACTCATCATTACCTCGACATCATTCTGACGATCAGTTTCTCTGCCCTCGGGATTATTTTCCTCTTTGGAATTCGCCCTGCATGGAAAGCTGCCAAATTGCAGCCTTTGGAAATTCTAGGGCAAGAGACGCAACGTACCCCGAACAAAATCATCTCTTCACTGACCTCAAAACTCCCTCCAGGAATTGGTTTGGGACTTCGCTCAACCTTCAGAAAACCAGCTCGTCTCGTCGTCACCCTCCTCGCCCTTTCTCTGGCAATGGTGATTCTAGGCGGAACGATGATGTTTATCTCAGGATTTACAGGTGCATTCAATGAAGCAGTAGACGAACAAGAAAATTGGGAATACCAAATTGCAGCTTATCCTTCAAGCATTGATAACATCACTCAATGGGCTATGAATGACACCCTCTCCTTTGAACTTACCTTGACAAATCAAGCAACCTTATCTGATTCGAATAAGATATTCTCACTCAAAGGGTACGATGTTCTTTCAGAGAGTGATGATGCAATGCATCGATTTAATCTCCTTGACGGAAAGATTCCAGAACAAGGACAAATCGTACCAGAAGTCATTCTGGATGAAGGGTCTGCTGAACTTGAATCCTACTCTATTGGAGATACGCTGACCATCGATTTTGAAGGGGAAAAACATGATCTCAAGATTGTAGGAATTGCTCGAGAACTCACCCGCTCAGTTCATTTCCATCGCGCAGACCTATCACAGATTGTTGATGCTGAAGCGAATGGAGCATTGGTTGTTCTTTCTGAAGAAGGCAACATCGAAGACATTCGCTTCTCGACGATTTCTATCGTCGAAAAAGAGGCGCTGGTCGAAGGATTCAATGAACTGATTGATCAACAAAAGAATGCAATGCAGGCTGTATATGTTCTCGGAGGAATCATGGCGATTGCAATTCTGTTCAACACGCTCTTGATCAATCTGAGTGAACGGGATTCAGAACTCGCAACATTGAGAGTCCTAGGTGCAAGTCGGACACGATTGGCAGTGATTCTTACAGTCGAACATACGTTCATTGGATTGGTAGGTGGAATTGCTGGGGCTCTGGCAAGTATCGCATACTATGCGGGAATGTCCAATGCTTTCTCAACATGGGCTTTTCACATTCCCGTGATCATCGATTCTACCGTCTTCTTGCAAATTATTGGCTTCGTCCTCGTTGCAGCATTATTGACAACTCCTGTAGGTATCTTGCGAATTGGTAGAATGAATTTGCTTGAAGTCGTTGCTCGACATGAGCGGTGAAGGTGTTTGAAATCAAGAGAGGGGTGTTCGCATAAAACATTTCAAGAGAAGAATGGCGGTGACAATCATCTTCACAGTCATGTATTTCCTGTTTTTCAACACAAGTGAAACCTGGGGACGGGTCGGTGTAGATACCTTTGAAAAGGAAATATTGGACAATCAAGACGCACTTCTTCTCGATGTCCGAACAACAGTGGAATGGGAACAAGATGGTCATTTAGAAAATGCCGTTCTCATCCCACACTCCGATCTTGAGGAGCGATTGGATGAATTGCCAGGAGACAAGGAAGATCTCATTCTCTTGTATTCTCAAAGTGGGAATCGATCAAAAGAGGCTGCTCAGACACTTCTCGATTTGGGCTATACAAATATCGTCGAACTTGCCCCAGGCATCAATGGATGGAAAGATGCAGACAAACCAGTTCTGTATGGTAAGTGACGTTTGGTCGTTCACAGTGATGCTGCAAAAGCAACGACTGCATCATAGTCCGGCTCAACACCAGGATTTTCAGCAACCCAGCGGTGTTGGACAACACCGTTCTTATCGATAACGATAACAACTCTGTTTGCACTAACATAGCCTTCGATGCCACCAAGGCCAACAAATGTTGCATCATATGCTTTCACGACATCTCGATCAATATCAGAAAGGAGCGTGAACTCAAGATTGTACTTTCGAGCGAACTCAGCGTTTGCCCAAGGTGAGTCGACACTGATTCCTAGAACGGTTGCGTCAGCGCTGTTCAACTTACCGAGATTGTCTTGGAAAGCACACATCTCTTTGTCACAAACACCCGTAAATGCACCTGGATAGAATGCGAGAATGAGTGTTTTTCCAGCGTAGTCAGCAAGACTGACGTCAGACTTTTGGGTGTTCTTCAGGGTGAAGGCGGGCGCGGTATCTCCAATATTGACCATAACGAGGCCAAGAATATCCGACGTATATCCGTTTCGTCGTTCAAGCAAGGTCAAAACGGTCAGCGTTCATGACTTTGTTCCATGCTGCGATGAAATCATTGACGAACTTGTCGTTGTTGTCATCTTGAGCATAGAGTTCTACGATAGCTCGAAGTTGAGAGTTGCTTCCAAAGACGAGATCATATCGAGTTGCTCGGCGAACTAATTCACCTGTTGAACGGTCGTGGGCTTCATAGGAGTTGCTTCCAGTAGCTTTCCATTGAACATTCATGTCCATGAGTGTGGTGAAGAATTCATTGGAGAGATTGGTGTCGTCACCAAAGATTCCACGGTCATCAGAACTAACTCCCATTGACCGCAGACCTCCTACGAGAACTGTCATCTCAGGAGCGGATAGTCCGAGCAATTGTGCTTTGTCGAGCATCATTTCTTCTGGGCTGACACTGTAGTTCTTCAACAAGAAGTTACGGAATCCATCAGAAACAGGTTCCAGAACTGCAAAGGAGTCTACATCAGTTTGAGCCTCGCTCGCATCGCCACGGCCTGAAGAGAACGGAACGCTCTTTCCAGATGCCATTTCAATTCCCACGTTACCTGCGAGAACAATTGTGTCTGCAATACTTGCTCCATGTGCTTCAGCAAGAGGCGTTAGGATGGAGAGAACGTTGGAAAGTTGTTCTGGCTTGTTCGCTGTCCAGTCTTTTTGTGGAGAAAGTCGAATACGAGCACCGTTAGCACCGCCACGCATGTCAGAGCCACGATATGTGGATGCACTTGCCCAAGCAGTTTCAACCATTTCAGAGACCGAAAGGCCGGACGACTTGATGGCTTGCTTCAATGCAGAGACATCATACGATGTACTTCCTGATGGAACAGGGTCTTGCCAAATGAGGTCTTCTTCAGGGACATCAGGTCCAAGGTATCGAGACTTTGGACCCATGTCACGGTGAAGAAGTTTGAACCAAGCACGAGCAAACGCGTCGCCAAACTCATCTGGATTTTCGTGGAAATGCTTGGATATCTTTCGGTATTCAGGATCTCGAATCATTGCCATGTCAGCAGTGGTCATCATGGTTGGAACCTTGATTGAAGAATCTTCAGCATCAGGTGCCATGTCTTCAACATCCGGGTTTCCAGGAGTCCATTGATTTGCTCCTGCAGGGCTCTTGACAAGTGTCCAATCATCTTCGTACTTGAAGAGAAGATCGAAGTAACCGTTATCCCATTGAATTGGGTTTGCGGTCCATGCTCCTTCGATACCACTTGTATGGCTGTCTCTTATACACATCTCCGAGCCCACGAGACCGTACTAGAT
>CAXDRT010000103.1:0-6684 GCA_963991835.1 uncultured euryarchaeote | reverse complement strand
GAGCTACAATCCGTTCCAGTGTTGAAGTTGATGATGTTCCAGGAGACAAACTCGAAGGAACATTGCACGAGATTGAAAAATCGACACTTACCGCTGATGGTACTATTGTAAAGCAATCCATTAAGGGAACACTGACCGTAAACAATCCATCTTCTGATGATCGAATCTACGACATTGATGTTCTTCTTGATAACGCAGATTCAACGGATATTGGCGGAGACCAAATATCGGTTGATGAACTCGAAGCAGGAAAGAATTACGTGAAGAAGTACAACGTTAATGATGCACAAATGCTCGTATTGAGAGAGAAACTCGATACAAATCCAGCACGTAACAACGAACGTTCACTAAGTATTGCACTTTCTGAGGAACCTGGAATCATCGCTCTTGAAATTGAAGTAGAAAACGTTTCACCAGTTGCTCTTCGAGACATCGTGGTAACACGTGACCTACCAGATAGCGTCCAATTCAATCATACTGCAGGTGCAACTGTTGATGGAAACACAATGACCTGGGATGTGGGCTCTCTTCACCCAGGTGAAAAGCAGGTTCTTTCAATTGAAGGACAAATTACCGTCACTTCCACCAAGACAATCAAGGCAGGATCTGCTCAAGCAACATACAAAGCTGATGCAACACTCTCGAACCTATCGTTCCGTGACCTCGATGCGTTCTGCCGTGGATTCACATACATGCGAGTTCGAGAAGATGAGCGTCCAGACAACTGGATTTGTCAGACCATCTTCGAAAACCGATCATCGTTTGCTGTAGACTTGGTTAAACTCCAAGTTCGAATGAAGGGAAGCGAAGAACTACTGTTCGACGTGAACGACGTTAAAGAAGACGTACATCCTCAAGGAAAGTGGGAAAGTGAAGAGAGAAATATCATGGCCACTGCTGAGCCTGATTTCACATACGACCTCTCCTATACTGTTCTACCAAGAGCTGTCCAGAAAACTGAAGGTACAATTAAACTTGAAGAAAGTAGTTTGAGTGTTGTTGATGCAGATATTTCCAAGAAGTATTCCACAGATACACTCAAGTCGTTTAGACAACAACATGTCTCAGCAACACTTGAAGTGAAGAACACTGGATCTGCTGTGATTAATCTCATGCGAATTACAGATGATATACCTGGATTATTCCAAGCACCAGAAATGGATGCGATGACAATCCTGATTGATGGAAAAGAGTTGCCAGAAGACCAATGGAAAGGAGAACTTTCTGCTGGAATCACACTGGAAAAAGATCACCGTTCACCAGATGGCGATGGACACACAATGACGCTCACTGTCGGTACAAAGGGCCCTATTGGCCTCAAGCCAGGTAAGAGTATGGTTGTCAAGTACAAACTCAATGCACCTGACCCAACTCCTGCTAATGAGAGAGTCGATGCGCCTGCTCGATTCCAATTCAGTTCAGAACAATTTGGACCAGTATGTCTTCGAGATGTACCTGATGCACCATCGGTTCGTGTTAGCCACTTGAGGAGAAATTTCTCCGCAGGAAAGCAAGCAATTCCAATGGGAGGAAAGGGTCGTTACGAAGTCCTCATTCTCTTCGAGAATAATGGCGATACTGCGCTACAAGATGTTTTCATCAAGGATGTCATTCCGTCCAACTTTGAGATCAAAGATTGGCATGTTCGAGGCGCTGGCGGAGAAAAGCGTACAGATGTTGATATGACAACAAACGAAACTGAAGATGGAATTGAAATTACTTGGAAACTTCCAGTTGTTGGTAAAGGAGAGCGCCTTGACGTTTCCTTTGAAATCAAGGGCGAAGGCGAGATTGATGCTGAAGCACTCAACCGCTTCCACGGCGCACACTTCGGTGATGAACTTGAATCTGATGAAGACGATGCACCAGCAGAAGCTCCAGAAGAAGATGCTGAAGAAGCATCTGCTGAGGAAGCAGTTGTAGAAGAATCTGAGGAGAGCAGTGAAGAAGATGTGAGTGATGCACCTGCAATCAAATTCAGAGAAGATATCATGGTCAGAGTCATGGACGAATTCGGCATTGAAGACCGAGATGCGTTCCTTGAACATTCAATGAACTTCGATTTAGATGACAATGGTTACCTCAAGAAGGCTGAATTTGTTGCTGCTGCTGAAGCATTCATAGCAGGGGATGAATCTGAGGAAGGTTCTGAAGAAGAAGCAACGGATGAATCCGAAGAAGGCTCTGAGGAAGAATCTGAAGATGAATCACCTGTAGAGGAAACTGAATCTGAAGCAGAAGATGCATCAGAAACCAAGTCTTGCCCTATCTGTTCAATATTGGTCCCAACTGATGCTAAGTCATGCTCTGCATGCGGTTTTACCTTTGTGTGATTCAAAACGGTAAGTTCCACTGAGGCCATTCCTCACGATCTGAGGAACTGCTCACGAGAACAATGACATGCCGATTTGTGTTTTGAAGTACATCATTGAGTGACGAATGTGTTGAGGGTGGAATGACTCCATCCCGAAGATCAACTGCAAGCCAAGCGGTTGGATATTGCTTGAGACATGCCTCAAGTTCAGCTTCGATTCCTTTTGGTGGTACTCCTTGGCGAACGCTTGCTAGAAATGACCAATCAGAGATAGTACGGCGTTCGCTATCTGTCCATAGAATAACACGTTCAGTCATCTGAATTTTGTCTAACTGTTCGAGCGCTTCAGATTCAGTACAACACACGGGTCTCCCAGGCATTGGCATTGGAACTGGGTGCTGCCATGTAGTGGTGACATCGAGTGGTTCTTTGCGGCGCATGTATACAGGACAACATCCTATCGTTTGAATTCAACGGAAGACCAACCTTCATGACCCTCATGCAACACAGTTGTACTATGGCGAGCCGCCCAGCACCTCCACCACCCCCTCCACCAAATGGTTCGATGCTGACAATGTTGTTGGTCATGGTCTTGATGAGTTTCTTGATCATTAATCCAAATATTCGTAATTCTCTTGGCAATATGGCCGACCCAATTCTTGCTCCTGTCTTACCAGAAACTGAATTCTTCGTACTTACAGTACTCATCCTAGGGACATTCTCGATGACGATGAATACTGTTCTTCGAAATCTCTTCATGGACCCTATTGCACAAGCACATATTGCTCACCGACAAGGTCAAGTTCGTCGAATGATGAACGATGGAAGAATGAGTCGTGACCCAATCTTAATGGAAAAAGCGAATACTCTTCGTGAACAAATGATGCCCGAACAATTGAAAGTTCAGATGGGGGCAATGCGTCCGATGATGTTTACGATGATCTTTATCATTGGAATTTTTGCATGGTTAACAACCGCTGTTGAATCATTCCGAGTTGATTATGTGTCCCTTCCATGGACGCCTCGTTGGGATTTACTCGATGATAAATTTCTTTTCTTCCCTGCATGGATTTGCGCCTATATCTGCATGAGTGCACCCTTGGGACGAATCGTAGATCGACATATCAAATTGATTCGATACAGAAAACATCCAGTTGTACTCGCAAACGAAAAGTTGAGCGAACCATTGCTTCACCTTGTTGTATCAGAGGAAACGGAATCCAAGCAAGCGAAGAACCGACGAAGTAAATCTCGTAAGAACGGTCCAAAGAAGCAACAGAAAACTGCAGTCAAGAAAGAGACTAAAGCTGTGAAAACCGAGTCCACATCCGTACATGTCTGCCCTGAATGCATGAGTGAAGACGTTGAAAAGAAAGGACCTCGTTCGCTACGATGCAATGTTTGTTACCATGAATGGGTGTGACCAATGCTCAAAGTGACCATTTCTGGACATCCAGGAAGCGGCACAAGTTCGCTTGTATTCCTCTTGTGTGAAGCAAAAGGATGGTCTTCCCTCAATGGAGGCGAATTGTTTCGACAAGAAGCAAAGCGACGTAATATGAGTCTCGCTGACTTTGGTCAACTCTGTAAGGAGGATCTTGAAGTGGATCGGGAACTCGATTCCCTCCTGAAAGAACAGATGATGCGAACAGATGAAGAAGCCCCCTCGGTTATTGAAAGTCGACTCTCGGGATGGTGGGCATACAAACTAGGGCTATCCATACCTCGTATTTGGTTGGAAGTCGATGATATTGTACGAGCAAAGCGAGTTCAAGCACGAGAAGGTGGTGACTTGGGGATGATTATCGATGCGAACAAACAACGATCAAAAGTTGATGAAGAAAGATTTGATGAGTTGTATGGCTTGCTTCCACAACAAACAGAACCGTACACACATATCATCAATGCCTCTGACCTAAACCCTCAAGAAGTGCTGGCCTCGGTTCTCCACATATTGGAGGAATAAAATTGGGTTCTACAACTATCATATTAGATGAAAAGGCTTCAACAGATGAAGCCCTTGGGACCTATCCTGATCAGAAAACCATCGAGCAGCGTCTCGAAGGTGGATTCTTTCTCCTCGACAAAGGAGCTGGCCCTACATCTCACCAAGTCGCTGCATGGGTTCGAGACTTACTCGGATTAACTCGTTTGGGCCATGGAGGAACACTCGATCCATTCGCAACAGGAGTTCTCCCCCTGATGGCAGGAAAATCCATGCGATTAACAAAACAGATTCTTGAGCATGATAAGACCTATATCGCACTCTTTCAAATGAAAACCCCCGTCGATGAAGATCGAATGGATGAAGTCATTCAACAACTGACTGGGCGAATCTACAACGTTCCTCCAGAAATTTCAGCTGTTCGTGTTCAAGTACGAACAAGAAAGATTCACGAGTTCACAGTTCTTGACCGTAATGAAAAATTCCTTATCACTCGAATTCGATGTGAAGCGGGAACCTATATTCGAACCATGGCTAAGGATATGGGACTCTTGTTAGATCAACCAATTACATTGAAGGAACTTCGAAGAGAGGATTCTGGAAGTTTCGATCTAAAGGACTGCGTCCAACTCCATGATATTGCTGATGCAGTATGGTTGTGGAAGGAATGCAACGAACCAGAAGCACTCTCAAGAATGCTTCACCCAATTGAAAAGTTGATGACCCATCTTCCAAGAATCGTTGTCAAGGACAGTGCAGTAGCAGCATTAGCACATGGTGCACCATTACTTCGACCTGGATTAGTATCTATTCCAGGAGATCTTTCTGTTGGACAAAACGTTCTGGTAACAAGCATCAAAGGCGAAGCAGTCTGCTTCGTAAAAGTCAACTTCAACAGCAAGGATATCTCTACTATGGAAAAGGGCGAAATTGCTCGACCATCAGCAGTATTGATCGCAGATGATGTCTATCCACGACGCTGGTGATTCAAGCTTCGTAGTACTCTTCGTAGATGTATTCTTCTGTTTCTATTCGTATTTTTAATTCAGACATGTCCCCACACCCATTCCATCAGTCAAACTGAACGACCCCCACAGTCTTGGAATAATCGCCGCTTTGGCATCTCCGTTATGAAGATTCACGTGCATTTTGGGATTATCCGACAAGCGGATATTGGTTTCAAAAGAGTTCTAGAAGTTCTATTCTTTCCTTCATTCTTGATATTCAGACCATTCAGAACCGTCTTCTTTTCTGTACCATTGAACTCCTTCATGAAGTAACCACTGGTATCCGTTTTCATCTGTTTGATCTTCCTTCGCATCTTTTGATGGTGATGAATGATCTTGTTTACCCTCTTCTTCAACAAGCGGAGTATGGTCTATATCCGTCATTGGCTCATCGGAAACAATCATCAATTTTTCAGCAATCTCAAAATTATCGTCAAGTTCTGCCCTTATTCGTTCAAGACGAATGCCTTGATGTGGGCCAAGCAGACGAAGCATCAAACTGTATTCCCAGCGTAATGCAACTTGCTCAAGTTCTTCCCTTGACTCCGCTTTCTCAAGTTCGGATTCATAACGACTACAGCGACTGTTTCGAGTTACAAAGCCAAAGAGAATCCATGTGAATATCGGAATTCCACCAAACATACCAATCAAATCCCATGCACCAAGTCCAATATTTCCGATTTGGATTTCGAAACTGTCAACAGGCGTATCTTTAGCGTCAAGTGGATTGGTCCCTGCACGTATTTCGTCTGCGTCAGTCACCAAATCATTGTCATCGTCCGCATCGGCATTATTGCCGATACCGTCTTCATCTGTGTCTAGGCATTCTAGGGCATTATCCTTGAATTCATCATCATCATCTAAGCACCCATCATTGTCCAAGTCTCCGGGAGAAGCAAGACGAGGCAGGATGTCAATGGTGTCGTTATATCCATCATTATCGAAATCGTTCAGATATGGGTCAGCATCTGTTCCAGATTGGTTGTCTCCCAATCCGTCTCCGTCAGCATCTTCCCACTGTGTAGGGTTCTCTGGGAATAAGTCATACAATCTTCCAGTAGGGTTGTCACCATATCCGTCACCATCCATGTCAGACCATTGAGTAGCATCAGTAGGGAATGCATCAGGGTTGTTTCCTGTACGATTATCTCCGTATCCATCACCATCAATGTCGCCCCATTGTGAGGCATCATCAGGGAACTTGTCAGCTCCAATACCCATCGGGTTGTCGCCCATTCCATCTCCATCAGCATCTTCCCATTGTGTAGGGTCGTAAGGGAAAGCATCGGATTGGTCATCAATACCATCACGGTCAGAATCAGCATATCGGCTCGCATCATTTGGATATGCATCTCCTAAGTTTCCATTAGCATTGTCTCCATATCCATCACCGTCAGAATCTGACCACTGTGTTGGAT
>CAXDRT010000102.1:0-6731 GCA_963991835.1 uncultured euryarchaeote | reverse complement strand
GGGCAGAACTACTGGCGGCAGTTGAAACGGCCAAAGCTGCGGACATTGAAGTTGCACTTGTTGATAGGGATATTCAAATTACAATGAAACGTGCTTGGAAGAAGATGCGTTGGAGAGAACGTTTTCGACTTCTCTTCTCTCTCTTTGGAGATGATGAGGAACTTGATGAGGAAGTTGATATTGAACAAATGCTTTCAGATTCAGATCTCCTTTCTTCGATGATGGATGAATTGAAACAGTTTTCTCCTGGTGCAGGAGAAGTGCTCATCGATGAACGAGATCGATACATTGCTGAACGGATTATGAAATCCAAAACAGAAGGAAAGATGTTGGTCGTCGTTGGCGCTGGTCATCTGAAAGGCATTGCTCGTACTTTGGAAGAATATACTCCGCTTAATGATTCTGAGATGACCGAACTTTCAACGGTTCCTAAAAGGGGACTTGTTGGCAAAATTCTTCCGTTCGCAATTCCTCTTATCGTGATGGGTCTTGTCGGTTTTTCATTATGGAATAACGACTCAATCGATATCGTGAAGATGCTAACGATTTGGACATTATTCAATGCTGTTTTTGCAGCAATTGGTTGTATACTTGCTCGAGGTCATCCTTTGGCAATACTTACTGCAGCCCTAGCCAGCCCAATTACATCGTTAAATCCAGCCCTCGCCGCTGGTTGGTTTGCAGGATATGTTCAACTCAAAATCGCTGAACCAACCGCTGAAGATCTGCAGCAATTTCTCAAAGGAACATCCATCGGTGGATTTTGGAGTAATCCTGCGGGACGTGTTCTTTTGGTTACTGCCTTGACAAATTTGGGTAGTATGCTTGGTGCTTGGTTTGCCGCTGCAGGATTTATTGGTGGCGGCGTAAACTAACGAAGTTTACCAAGTACAGAGAGTAAGTCAGTATGTGCTTGCACATCATGTACACGGAGCCAATCAATGTTTTCTTGTTGTGCATATGCAGCAACTCCTAAGGTTCCATAAAGTCTGTCTTCAGTTCGTTCTTGGCCAGTGATTTGCCCGATCATTGACTTTCTAGAAACGCCCCAAAGTAGTGCAAGATTATGTTCTCCGCGTAGAAGTTCATGGGCCTTTAGTAAGTCGATATTGTGCTGAAGTGTTTTCCCAAATCCTATCCCTGGGTCAAGACAAATCAATTCAGTGGGATGTCCTGCATCGATGAGTTCTGTAGCTTTCTTCTGGAGTTCAGAGCACACCTCGTTTACAACATTTGAATAAACTGGATTTGATTGCATGGTTTTTGGTTCTCCAAGCATGTGCATTATGCATACAGGGATGCCAGCATCAAGCACAAGATTCTTCATGGAATTATCTCTTAATCCTGAAACATCATTGATCATTGATGCGCCTGCTTCAATTGCTCTTCTGGCTACCTCTACATTTCTTGTATCAATCGATATACGCGGATTATCAAGTCGTTCACATAGGCCTTCAATGATTGGAATAACTCGTTCAATTTCTTCTCTTAGTGTGACGGGTTTTGAACCAGGCCGCGTGCTTTCTCCACCGATGTCCAATATGTCACATCCCTGTTCGGTCATCAAGATGCCATTGGAAATTGCCTCGTCGACTGATGCCTGTCTTGAGGGTCCATGGAACGAATCAGGAGTGGCATTTAGGATACCCATTATTCCTGGACGTTCTGTTTCTCGGCGAAGAGAAAAGGGTCGAGAGGTTTTGGCCATTGGGCATCCGATGACGGATGGATTCATAAGGGCTCATGCTCAAGGGATTTGCATGTCCGAGATAGAAAGTAACCATTCTATGAGTGGACATGATGGTGCTGAGAGTGAGACAAACATCAGCGAAGCTCACATCGAGTTGGCAGAGCGACTTGCTCTTCGAATGAATATCTTTGACAAACCTGCAATCTTCAATATGCTTTCAAGTCGAGCCAAATGGGGAGCTGGAATAATTACCGTGTCCCTCCTATTCTGGTGGTTACTGATCAGTTCTGGTTCAGATAATATGGACGATGGTGTATCGAAATTCCTTGGCCTTGATTTCAATCAAGTAGCATTAGTCGTGATGGTGTTAGCGTTCCTTTATTCCGTATTTGGAGATTTTAGCAGGGAATTAGGGTCTCTCGTACCATCAATCATTTCTGGTGTGATGATTATTTTCGTCGCCTTGTACGTCGGAGAACCAATTGTAACTGCATTGATTTCAGATTCACTAAGCATGGAAACAGGACTCTGGAGATCTGGGCGATTGTCTTTGGTCGCACTTGGCGTAATCTATGGTGGGCATCTCATTGTTGATGCATCTCTTCTTCTTTGGCTGAGGCGATTCCTTGAATCACATGAGGACATTGAATTAACTCCTCCAAATCGTTCTGCTGAAACAATTCAAGATCTTGTCTCGGATGATTAACCTCATCATTCATCAATGAGGTCTACGAGGCAACTGTATGTCCGAGCATGGTGTAACCATTTTACGTCTCGGTTATCGACGTGGAAGAGATCCCCGAATTACAACTCATCTGGCTTTAGTTGCCCGTGCGCTTGGTGCTCAGAAATTCCTTTTTTCCGGAGATGAAGATGAAAAGATGGAGGATAATATTTCATCCGTTAATGAGCGATTTGGTGGTGACATGGAGATTGAGCATATCAAGAGCCCAATGGCTTGGCTTCGTCGATTTGTTGAACAGGGGTTGGATGGAAACCCGCCTGGGGTAGCAGTTCATCTAACAATGTACGGAGCATCCTTTAGAGAAGTAACACCGACTATTCGTAGAGATCGGCCCCTTGTTGTCATCGTTGGAGGTGCAAAGGTTCCATCCGATGTATTCCACATATCCCAATACAATCTTGCTGTTGGGAACCAGCCTCATTCAGAAGTCGCTGCATTAGCCCTTTTCCTCGACGGTTGGTACGGTAGTGGCGCAATTGAAAGAAGGCTTGAGGGTGGAGAATTGGTCATCAATCCAAGTCTTACTGGCAAGGACGTTCATGACACTCGTTTAGAGTAACCTATTCTCTTGATTTCCTTGGAATTCCAACCCAAGCATTATGGATGGTCTTTTTCGACAAATGTTGATGTCGAGGGGCGAACGCGTAGGTTCTGGCTTTGCTCCAGGCTCGTTTAATCGTGGTGTAGAGGAACCGCCACGCTTTACGGATGCAGCCGATGCTCTTCTCGACAAAGCCTCTCTTCCAAAAAGAGCCTCCGGTGAAGGAATTTTACTACTCGCAGATGGAGGTCGATTTGAAGGGAATCTTTTCGGAGCAGAAGGTTTTGGTGAAGGTGAACTCGTCTTTACCACTGGAATGATGGGATATCAAGAGTCATTGACAGATCCTTCATGGGCAGGTCAAGTCCTTACATTCACGTACCCATTGATTGGAAACTATGGAATTCATCTTTCCAAATCAGAATCTCGTGCCGTATGGCCGAAAGGGGTTGTTGTCCGCCATGCAATGAACGATCCAGACCATAGGGACTCTGCTGGAACTGTTTCAGAACTATTGCAAGCCCATGGTGTACCTGGAATCGAGAATGTGGATACGCGAGCAATAACACGCCGAGTTCGAGAATTAGGCACAGTCCTATGCATTTTTGGACCCATAGAACACGAATCTGAAATGAGAGAGAGGCTCAAGGTCATGACTTCTCCTGAATTAGAAGATCTTGTCGATATGGTCTCGATTGATGAACCTGTATTACTCAATCCTGGTGCCTGTGATGATTTGGGTCAACCTTTACCACGAATAGGTGCACTTGATTGTGGTGTAAAGTACAATATTCTCAGAAACTTATGTCAAAGGTTCGAAGTGGTTTGGTGCCCTCCAGATACTTCCTTTGAGGCACTTCAAGGGTTTGGAATCACAGCATTGTTTTGTTCAAATGGACCAGGGGACCCTGCTCATCCAGGGAAAGCGACGAGTGCAAGATACACACTTGCAAAGGCAGTATCATCTGGAATCCCAGTAATGGGTATTTGTTTGGGGCACCAGTTAATGGGCTTAGCATCTGGATTGAAAACCTACAAAATGCGATATGGCCATCGAGGTGCAAACCAACCTGTTGTGGATCTGAAGACACAACGCGTTTGGATTACATCACAAAATCATGGATTTGCAGTAGCCGATCCGACAAATGGAATGTTAGCCGCACATCCCAGTGGAGCCACATCTCCAGATGCTGAGAATCTTCACGGATACGATGTTGAAGTCCGATACATCAATGCAAACGACAAAACTGTCGAGGGACTCGATGTCCTTGGCCGTCCTTGTTTTACGGTTCAATTCCATCCAGAGGCATGTCCTGGGCCTCATGACGCAGAACCGCTTTTCGACCGCTTTAGGGAACTTGTTGACACGCATCTCGGAGGTGAATCTTAATGCCTCGACGTGATGATTTGAAGACGATTCTTGTTCTAGGTTCTGGTCCAATCAAGATTGGTCAAGCAGCTGAATTTGACTTCTCTGGCTCTCAAGCAGTACGAGCTCTGCGTGAAGATGGATACGAAGTAGTTCTTGTGAATTCCAATCCTGCGACGATTCAAAATGATCCAGAAATGGCAGACCGTGTGTACATTGAACCGTTGTTACCAGATACGGTTCGTAAAATCTTGGAAATAGAGCGACCCGATGCATTACTTGCTGGGATGGGCGGTCAAACTGCACTAAATATCGCCAGTGAACTTGCGCATGATGGAACTCTTGAGAAGTTAGGCGTCGAACTTATTGGTTCTGATTTGGATGCAATCGATAAGGCAGAGGACAGAGATCTCTTCAACAAAGTGTGTGAATCAATCGACCTCCCTATCTCTGAAGCAATCGCTTGTAATACGATGGATGAAGTCATTAAAGCGGCTGAAGAGATTGGCTCCTGGCCTATCTTAATCCGTCCCGCATTCACTCTTGGTGGCCTTGGAGGAGGTACTGCTTTTGACCTCGGTCAACTTGTTGAAATTGCTACTCTTGGTCTTCGAAATTCACGCATTAATCAAGTGCTCATTGAAGAGTCCATTTTAGGTTGGCAGGAACTCGAATATGAAGTAATGCGCGATGGTTCAGATAATGCAACCATTGTTTGTACAATGGAAAACATAGATCCTATGGGGGTCCATACTGGAGAATCCGTAGTTGTGGCTCCACTTCAGTCGTTCTCGGATGCTGATCATCAAGAACTCCGGGATAAGGCACTTGCTCTGATTAGGGAACTTAACATCAAAGGGGGATGCAATGTTCAATTTGCGTACAATCAATTCACTGGTGAGATTCGAGTTATTGAAGTCAACCCACGTGTCTCACGTTCTTCTGCATTAGCTTCGAAAGCAACTGGATATCCCATCGCTCGTATGGCAGCGAAGATCGCAGTCGGATACACCCTTGATGAATTACCAAACCCAATCACTGGTGAAGGAACAACAGCTGCATTTGAACCTACACTGGATTATGTAGTGGTTAAGATTCCTCGTTGGCCTTTTGATAAGTTCAGAACTGCTGACAGAACACTTGGTACCTCGATGAAGTCTACCGGAGAAGTCATGGCGATAGGTAGAAATTTCGAAGAAGCCTTCCTAAAAGCATGGGCTTCTCTCGAGCAAGGCTGTCCGTATCCAAGACCACTTACAAAGGCCGATGAATCCGAAGGAGAAGGAATGGCAGAAAGAGCGTATGAATCACTTCCAGATTCGGTGCTCGTAGACTGGTTGAAAATAGCTACAGATCGCCGTATGGGTGCGTTATTGGAAGCATTCCGTAGGGGCTGGACAGTGAACGATGTTCACGAAATAACACGAATTACTCGTTGGTTCTTGCAACGATTTGAGAACATCGCTCAAATGGAAAAGGAGTTGGTGGATTTCGAAGGTTTGCCATCGAGCATGGATGCTAAAATGCTCATCAAATACAAGAGCCATGGATTCAGTGATGCGCATATTGCAGACGCTCTTGATGGATTCAAACCGAATGCATGGAAATCATTGCCAGAACGATGCAACGAAGATAGCGTTATGCTACGTAGGCATGAACTTGGAATTCATCCAAGATATCGAATGGTTGATTCATGTGCAGCAGAATTTGCAGCAAAGACGCCTTACTATTATTCGACATATGAGCCATACCAAGATACTGGTATCGATCATATTCCACATATTGAACAAAGAACGAAGCAACGTATGGTTGCTATCGGATCTGGTCCAATCCGAATCGGTCAGGGTATTGAATTTGATTACGGATGTGTTCATGCAGTAATGGCAATTCGCTCCGCAGGAATGGATGCAATCCTAATCAACAACAATCCAGAAACAGTCTCAACTGATTTTGATACATCGGATCGATTGTATTTCGACCCATTGACCAATGAATGTGTTTCTGAAATCCTTCTTCGAGAAAAAGCTCATGGCATCCTTCTACAATTCGGTGGTCAAACAGCGATAAATCTTGCAATTCCTCTGGAGAAGAGGTTACCTCATCTTTCATCAAAAGATACCAATGTTTCAATTCTCGGGACAACAGTCGATGGAATCGATGAGGCAAGTGATCGAGAGCGGTTTGAAGAATTCGCCAAGAAGCATGGTCTTCGAATGCCAAATGGTGCAACTGGGTCAAGTTCTGATGATATCCGTAAAGCAGTTGAACAGATTGGTTTCCCTGTGTTGATACGTCCATCCTATGTCCTGGGTGGTCGAGGGATGGAAATTCTTTCGAATGAATCACAATTAGAGGCGTATCTCAAAGAAGCCTATCTCGCTCCAGA
>CAXDRT010000101.1:0-6913 GCA_963991835.1 uncultured euryarchaeote | reverse complement strand
TCCTAGCGCTGATGAAATACCATCTGAAGGCCCTCCAATCCCTGCTGAAGGCTTGCCTTCAGGCTGGACTGATGAACAATGGAAACATTATGGTCAACAGTACCTTGACGGCCAAATGTAGTTGGTAGGTCTGTCGTAGGGTTCAAGACCCACAGCACCCCGCCTTGAATCGTAGGTGATACAATGTATGGCAATGGACAAGCACCAATCTTCATTCTAAAAGAAGGAACTCAACGTACTCGTGGGCGCAGTGCTCAATCGAATAATATTGCAGCAGCAAAGGCAGTTGCGGACTCTGTACGCTCCACTCTCGGTCCAAAAGGAATGGACAAGATGCTCGTTGATTCAATGGGTGATGTTGTCATTACAAACGATGGTGCTACGATTCTGAAAGAAATGGATATCGAACATCCAGCTGCTAAAATGATCATCGAAGTTGCGAAAACTCAAGAGCAACATTGCTACGATGGTACGACTTCTGCTGTTGTTCTCTCTGGTGAACTTCTCAAGCGTTCGGAAGATCTCATCGAACAAAACGTTCATCCAACTGTCATTTGCGAAGGATTTAGACTTGCAGCTGAAAAAGCAATTTCTCTACTCGATGGTCACGGTATCTCCACCAATGACAACGATGCAGTCCTTCTCGAAGTCGCCAAGACTTCGCTTACAGGTAAATCTGCTGGAGCAGTCAAGGCGTTCATGGCAGACATATGTGTTCGAGCAGTCAACGCCGTAGGTGTGGTTGATGAAGGTGAGCGAATTGTTGACCTCAGTGATATCAAAGTCGAAAAGCGTCAAGGTGGCTCGATTAAGGATTCGACATTAATCGATGGAATTCTACTCGACAAAGAAAGAGTACATGCAGGTATGCCAAGAAGCATTAATGATGCTCGAATTGCATTGATAAACTCAGCAGTTGAGGTCAAGAAAACCGAAGTTGATGCTAAGATTCAGATTACAGATCCAAATCAACTTGCTTCTTTCCTTGCAGAAGAAGAGAATTACATACGTGGTCTTGTTGACAAAATCACTGCATCTGGTGCAAATGTTCTCATTTGTCAGAAAGGAATCGATGAACTTGCTCAACATTATCTTTCTAAGGCAGGCGTCTTTACAATTCGACGTGCCAAGAAATCAGATATGGAAGCACTTTCAAAGGCTACAGGTGCTCAAATTGTCACAAATATGGATGATCTATCTGCTGATGATTTAGGTCATGCAGCTCGTGTTGAAGAACGAAAGATTGGCGAGAGCGACATGACATTTGTCACAGGTTGTCCAGAAGCGAAATCCGTGTCGGTTCTACTAAGAGGTGGAACTGAACACGTTGTCGACGAAATCCGAAGAGCTTTTGATGATGCAGTTGGAGTTGTTTCCGTCGCCTGGGAAGATGGAGCAGTCCTCACTGGTGGAGGCAGCGTTCTCGCTGCTCTAAGCAGAGATCTACGTACCTATGCAGAAACCATAGGCGGAAGAGAACAAATGGCGATTGAAGCATTTGCTTCCGCTCTAGAGATTATTCCACGAACTCTTGCAGAAAACGCTGGTCTCGACCCCGTTACAACTCTTATCGCTCTGCGTAAGGCACACGCTGATGGAGCCTCTCACGCAGGTATCAACGTCTATGAAGGCGGCGTTGTTGATATGAAAGATGGAAACGTATTGGAACCATTGAGAGTCGTTGAACAAGCGATTCAATCCGCTACTGAAACAGCGATTATGATTCTACGTATCGATGACGTCATCTCTTCCAAGGGTGTCAGCATGGCTGATGGATTTGGCGGTGGCGACGACTTCCATATGTGATTTATTTCTCATTTTAACGTTACACTGCTTCGTGGGCAATGCCCAACCTTCAAAGACTAGGGGTTTCTAGGATAAACTACCTGAAAGGAGTGAATATTCAATGTCTTCAGTTAAAGGAAACCCGCTCTTGTCAATCTTCTTTGGCTCTCAAACAGGAAACGCTGAAGAATTGGCGGGTCGGACAAAAAAGATGTCTGAAAAACTTGGCTTTAAAGCCGAAGTAATCGATATGGACGGATACGATCCATCTGGATTTTCCTCCCTAAAGAGAGTCCTCATAATTACGTCGACATGGGGTGAAGGAGACATGCCAGATAACGCAGAAGATCTTTGGATTGCAACTGGTGAACAAAACCCTCCACTTTCCGAAGTAAGCTTTTCAGTATGTGCAATAGGAGATACTTCCTATGATGAATTTTGTAAAGCAGGAAAAGACTGGGATGCAAAGTTCAGTTCACTCGGAGCAAAAAGAATCCATGATATTCAACTCTGCGATGTAGACCATGAACCAGAATGGGAAAAGTGGGCGAATTCAGTTCTTCCTCTTATGGCAGAGGTTGACGGTGGTGCTTACGAAGAAACAGCTCAAGAAACAAGCGCTGTTACAACCGATGCAATAATGCCAATTTCTGGTTCTGCTTCTGAAGGACTTTCTTCCGTTCTCGGAGGCGATCGTTCACTAACCATCCTTTTCGGTTCCCAAACAGGGAACGCAGCAGGCTTAGCCGAAAAGACAGCAAAACTTGCTTCAAACTATGGCCTCAATGCAAACGTTGTTGACATGGATGGGTACAATAAAACAAATCTTGCATCCATCAAACGCCTTCTTATTATCACCTCTACATGGGGTGAAGGAGAAATGCCAGATAATGCAGAAGACCTGTGGCAATCAGTTCAATCGGATGCACCTGGCTTGTCTGCTATGCATTACTCTGTATGTGCGATTGGAGACACTTCCTATGACGAATTCTGTAAAGCAGGAACAGACTGGGATGACAAATTATCGAGTCTCGGCGCACACAGCGTCCAGCCTATACAGATGTGTGATGTTGATTTTGATGAACCATGGACTCAATGGGTACTCGAAGCACTGCCTCGAATTGCATGTGTCGATGAATCTGGAACACTTCAATTAGAACTGATTGATGAAATGGCTGCTTACGGAACCTCGGATGATGATGATGTTGTCGAAGGCGACTTCGCTCCAGGTCACGTCGACCATTCTGATATCCAGGTTGAATTGGAACTCTTCCGTTATTGCCCATCACAAGGTGAAAATGGATGGGATGTTATCGCTACAATGGTTCCAGCGTCTGCATCTCTGGAAGATCTCTTCCTTAATTTCCAACGCGATGTTGACGGAACCTTTGCATTCCGACGTGGGTCGACCGCAGGTACAGCTACAACTGGTGTTCGTGCGAACGGAAGAATTGTCCTAGCAGACGTAGCCCGTGTTGGTGATATTGTTAGCAACGGACGATTGCGCATAGAGCCATTACCTGGTTTCCCTATCCTCAGAGATCTGATTGTTGATACTCGTCGCTTTGAAGAAAACAGAGCTAAAGCCAATCCTTGGGTACAAGGTGACCCTCGTGAAGGAGAACGTCTCATCAGTGGTAAAGCAGTAGGCGTTCTTGCATCAGAAACAGCTTTTTCACTTCACAAGATGAATGCCGTATCGAGCCATTTACTCGCACATGGGATGTCCGATACTGTAGACTTTGATTCTGCATATGTTGGACCAGGAATCCACTTGCAACGCTGGGTGCGTATCAACGACCCTCGTACATCCATGAAACAACGTTCACAATTACTGGCAACGCTGCAAGAACAGGGTGGTGTTTGGAGTGAAACAGATCCTTCATCAATAGCTCGACATGGATTCACTGGAGCAATGGTTGCAGACACTCTCAACAGCGCACGCAGCCGTCTTCTTACCGAATACAAGAACGCTGGTCGTCATGGACGTCTTGTCAAGTGGTATGGACGCTCAGTCAAGTGGTCTGGCAAGTTGAATGAAACCACGCTCTACCGACAAGTATTGGGGCCAATCGGACTTGTCTCAAACGTATTCTCTGGTGTTTCAGCACGAATGATGCTTGGATTTACTCGAACAGGTGGACCGCCAATTCGTAGCCTCCAAGCCCTCCTACTTCCTCCAGCTGGTGTAGGTAAGATTCCAAACATGATCAACTCTAAAGTAGAAGATCATCACGAAGTCGTTAGTTTGTTCAATGAACTCGATCAGAGGTTCTGAGGTGACAACATGCAAGTGGCATACTATCCTGGAAACGTTGCTCGTGGAGCAATGATGGAAGTAGAGGATTGTATTCAACCGCTCTGTAAAACACTCGGAATCAATTTGGTTGAGTTGCCTAAAGCCACTTCTGATGGTGGAAACATCATTCGACAAGCATCTCCTCGATTGCAACATGCACTTGCTGCACGAAATCTTGCACTCGCTGAAGAAAAAGGCCTTGACATCATGACGTCATGCGCTACCTCTCATAGTATACATTGCGATACTGCTACGACAATGGCTGCAGATCCACTGCTTGCCTCTCAATTGAATAATCTCATCGCTCGAAGTTCAAACATCGAATACTCGGGTGAATCCAAATCTCGTCATTTGCTTCATCTCCTTATCGAAGAGATTGGTCTTGACAAAATTAAGGCAGCAGTCCTAAACCCATTGAGAATGGATATCGCAGCATATTACGGTCCTTACATGCAGAGAGATGGATTCTGCAGTGAAGATGATGCATTCAATCCTTGTTACCTTGAAGATCTCATAACAGCATTAGGAGGCACCCCTGTCGAATATGATTCAAAGTGCCAAAGCGTTGGCTCACCAAGCCTTCTCACCAATGAGAAGACTGCGATGAAGATGACAGCATCCGTCCTTTCAGATGCAAAGCAGTCAGGAGCTGAACTTTTGGTGAGTGCCTGCACTATTTCTCATGCAAACTTAGACTCATACCAAGTGAAGGCAGGAAAAGTCACTGGAAAGGATACAACCATGCCAGTGATTCACCTTGCTGAATTGGTTGCCTTCGCATTTGGCCATTTCCCAGACCGTCTTGCTCAACTAAGAACACGTGTCAAGATTATTGGCGGTTGATTTCATCTCGACCATCTAAGATCGGTTTCCATGGGTCTGATTTCTCTTCAGAACCAAACTCAAAGAGACTTTTTTGACCTCTCGAACGTGTGTAGATTTTCTTTTCTCCTGTTTTGCTCTTCTCTACTGTTTTCGATTCGTTTAATGTTTCCTTTTCAACCTCAACAGTCTTTTCTATAGATTTATAATGGTTCCTTTCAGAAGTAAGAAATTCATCAGCAGAGATCGTTTTTTCTTCAATTTGAACAGAAAACATTGGCATCGAAACATCTTCAATACGGTCTGAACTTAACGTGGTGATTCCCCGCATCCGTCCCAAGACACTGTGCATTCTTGCTTCCTTGATTTGTGATGCTTGGAGGACGTAAACATCTCTTGTATTATTGGCGACTAGAACGTGGACAGAACCGCTGCTTTGACGAGCAGTTCTTCCTCGACGTTGAATAGCACGAATTGCGCTTGGGACTGGCTCGTAGAAAAGAACCATAGAAGCAGAAGGCACATCCAATCCTTCCTCTCCAACTGATGTTGCTACAAGGACGTTGATCTCCCCTTCACGAAACCGTTCCAATTGTTCCAGTTGTTGTTTTTGCGTCATACCTTGTCGTTTTCCACGCTTACTTTGTCCAATGAAACGATCAACATTAGCCCCTGGAATCATATTGAGATCCTCAACAAGGTGGCTTACAGTATCTCTATATTCGCTAAAAATGAGCACTCTGTCTTTTGGGAATTCATCAAGGTGCTTTCTGACCAGTGTTGAGACTTGTTGGCTTTTAGGATGGCATTCATCGATCGATTCTACAGCTAATCTAAAATTATGAATAACAGTTTTTTTCAGGAATCGACTAGTTGAACGCTCACCATCTCTGCTTTCTTCTTCTGCTCTCTGGAGATAAGAACGAGCCGAACGAATTCCCTGTGTTTTGATTAAATCAAGCAACATATGCATTCTACGTACATCTGAGATTCGCTTTGCAGCATCATATCCTCGAGGGTCACGCCTTGATATTGCAATACTTGCTCGTTGAGCTGCTTCTTCAATAATCCCTGCAGTAATGTGTTCTGTTGGAGCAAGGAATCCTTGGCGACGCAATACATCTGTTTGGCTGAGTTGATCTGCTTCAAGAGGTTCTAATAAGGATACAGTTGTGCTGTCAAGCATCAAGCGTATGGTTGCAATGTTCATGTCAACGGCATAGGGTTTGAGCAATGAATCGTCTCGATGAGCAACAAATATTTGCCCCACGCCAAGTCTTACTCTCAATGCTTCAATATTTTTCTTGGTTGAGCCTGGGCTAGCAGTTGCAGCAACAATCCAATTTTTCTTGCCTTGTTGTTTGTAACGATCGGCAACCTGTGCAGTTGCATGATTTCCTTTTGCGTGATGGGCTTCATCGACAATGAGAAGTCCTACATTGGCCAAGGAAATCAAGCCTGAGTCAACATCGTTGCGTATGACTTGTGGCGTTGCGATGATGAGTTTGCCTTCTTCCCAGAGGATACCCCGTTTAGCAGGTCGATCGCTTCCAGTGTATGTTTTGATAAGATCGGATGAAAGGTTAAGTCGTTCAACAGCCATCTTTCGCTGTTGTTCAACAAGACCAACAGTGGGTGCTGTAAGAACAATTTTTTCCACATCAGTTGCCAAAGCTTCAGCCATGCAGTACCACTGAACAGCGGTCTTGCCAAATCCTGTTGGCATAACTAAGAGCGTAGATGTACGAATGCATTCTTTTGCTGCAGCGATTTGATATGCTCTTGCTTCGATACCATCGTTGAGAAACGGATGGCACAATTCAGGCATGAACAGTGTTATTGGCGAGGGTTCAAAAGGATGATGTGTAGGCTTGAAAATGAGCCAAGGTCTCTTTATTTTCAACGGCTCCTAAACCGAACTACTCATATATGGGTGGAAAGTCGGAGGGATGCTCCAAAGGTGAGCAGCCAGACACTTAGGGCAATCCGAAAGGAACCCACTGGCAC
>CAXDRT010000100.1:0-6923 GCA_963991835.1 uncultured euryarchaeote | reverse complement strand
GACTCAACGCGATGTGTTGGTCGCCCCTTACGCAGGGTTGTTATTTTGCGTGGGCGTTGTTGGATTGATGGTTGAAACGTGGACTGATCTCTCAACTGTTGAGCAATGGGCGGCATTCATCACTCTTGTTGTCATCGGTGGCGGTGAAACATGGCTCATTTTCAGAGGGTTACTCATTGGAAAATTACCTCTTGCGTGGTCACAAGCAGGGATGATTGCTCTCATGCAAGGTCGATTAACAGGTCCTCAAGGTGCAATTTCTTGCTTTGAACGAGGCTGGGATGCCGATGAAGAACATCTCAATCCAATGGCTTATCTTGCACTCCATCGAATCCACCTTTTCCTTGGTAACAAATCGGATGCAACTGAATGGGAGGAATTACTCCTCCGCGAGGGCGGGGAACGGGCAGTTGCTCGTCCATATATCGAAGCGATTCATGATGCGCTTGTTGCACTCGATTCAGATGCTGCAAGCATTCTCCCTCTTATCGAAGAAGAATAAGGCCGTAAAACCAAGTATACTACTGGAATCTGGTAAATTTTAAGCATAAAACAGATACTTTTAATATCCCAGAGGTCAATAATATAACATGAGTAAAACAATTTCAAGTTCTCTATTATTTTGGATGGTCTCCATATGGATTGCATCGAACTTGTTTTCACAAGCGATCTACATGGGATTTAATGGCACTCCCTACAGCGGCATAGAAATGATTCAATCTCTCGGCCCGTGGTATTACGTTCTTGTCGCATTAGAGATTCTCGCTTGGATTTTTGTGGCAATACACCTATCGCTCAAGGTAATTCGCAACCTACAAATCAAGGCCACGCCTCAAACGGCGTCTTGAAACAACCTTCCTGCATCTCAAACCTCCGATGAGATTAAGTGGTGCCAATAAAAACATGACCACATGTTCAATCTTGACCGTGAACCTCTCTTTTCTGGTCAACCCATGTCGTTTGAAGATCTTCTTGAAGAAGAATTACAACTCGATGGTCTAGAAAATATGCATATTCTCACAGTTGAAGAAGTTCGTGAAGGGCTTTCAAAAGTTCAACGAGAACTTGCAACATTACAATCACTCGTCGACGAAGCACATGATATGACCGAGGAAATAGAAATTCTTCTCGAAACATATGCTCCAGAGCATCCATATGTTGTAGAAATGGCTGAGTTACTGGGTGGCTTGGTTGCTCTTTGGCAACAAACTGTTGCTAAGATCGAACTACTCGGCGCTCGAGTAGCAGGTTTGGATCCTGGTAGAATCGAATGGTACGGAGTCATTGACAACAAGGTTATGCTGTACTCATGGGCAATGGGAGAGGCTGATATTGAATGGTATTATGGAATCGATGAGGGGTATTCCTCCCGAAAACCACTCATAGAAGCATAGTTTCGCATGGTTTAGAGGCGTAACAATGGTTCGAATTGATCGGGTTCACACTGGAGGGGGAGATTCTGGCGAGTCATCGCTGGTTGATGGGTCACGTCGTTCCAAATCCGACGCACGGTTTTCAGTTGTTGGGGATTGTGACGAATTAAATTCACTCCTCGGGGTTGCAAGAATGGAATGCGCTCGAGTTCCTATGAGGCATCGTGATGGTGGAGATCGTAAAGGTGCGGGACGCGTTCATTTCATTTGTGATTCTGCACTATCAAGAGTCCAACACGAACTTTTCGATCTTGGAGCAGAACTTGCTTGTCCCCCCGAAAACCTTCCAGAGTATATGGTTCTCATCAATGAAGATCAATCGGAAGTCTTGGTATCGGATATGGATGCGTGGCTAAGTCAAACAGAACCACTCACATCATTCATCTTACCTGCAGGGGGCCCTCCACAAGCCATGCTTCAGCATGCTAGAACCGTTGCTCGTCGACTCGAACGAAACATTGTCGCCCTCAGAGATATTGAGGGGGAAGGGTCAGTGCGGCCACTTGCTCTCACCTATGTCAACAGGCTTTCAGATTGGCTCTTTGTTCTAAGTCGGTGGATCACTGCAGTCCTTGGGGAAGAGGAAATGTTGTGGCTTCCACTCGGAAAGCGCGGAAAAGAAGATGGTATCGCAGATTCAATTCACAGACAGAATGAGAATGATTCAGAGTTTGATGAAATCTGATTGTTACTTTTTCATATGTTCCCATGCTTTCCGAACAACCGATGTTGTTTCATCATGGGTTAGTTGAGCAAGAGCTTGTTCCCAATCAAGCCACAAATGGCCACGATGCTCATGTGAAATCTTTACCTCGAGTTGATTGGTTTCAGCCAAAAACCAGAATACTTCCTTGTTCATTCTTTTGCCTTTATGCCTGTACGTGTAGGAGGTGCGTTCTACGAAATTTTCAACAAATGCAATTTCTGTAATACCAGTTTCTTCGCCTAATTCCCTTCGAACAGTTGCGAGATGATCAGCATCTGTCAACTCAACATGTCCTTTTGGTAAATCCCAATGACCTTGAGGATATTGTAGAAGTAGAACCGAGTCAAAGTTGACTAGGATTACGCCGCATGAGGTCTCCATGCCTTGTCCCTTGAATCCAATGCTTTGGCCTTTTCGCCATTATACTCCAATACGTTCAAGACCCGAACACAAAAGGAATTAGCATGACTGATGTCGATGCGTTCCCAGATATCCATCGAATTGTAGCGGATTCTGATTTGGATGGAATGTGCGCAGCTGCCGTTCTTCTCAAAGCCTATCCTAGAGCCGAAGTGGTGTTTGGCCATGCAGCAATTCTTCGAGCTGGAATGTTGGACGATGTCATCGATTCAAAAACAGTTACAGTCGATTTACCATTCCATCCAGCAAGTGGGTGGTATCTCGATCATCACCTCACCAACAAGCCAAATAAAACCGAAGAACAAGAATTTACTCAACGCGGAGGAATTGTTCATTGGGAACATACGCCCTCAGCCGCACGTTTGGCGTATGAATTATTCAAACACAGATTTGATTTAACACATCTAGAAGAAATCATGCCAATGGTTGATGCCTTGGATTCTGGCGGCATAACCCGAGAAGATTTCCTTCAAGATGGGCCAGTTTTACAACTTTCTCGCACTTTGTCTTCGACAGATAACGTCTACATGCAGCACCTTTTACGACTCTTTTCAACATGTTCAGGACTCTCGGATATTACGAATGATGCAGTGGTTTCAGAACGAATGAAATCCGCACAAGAACAGCGAATTGATGCGGTAAAACTCGTTCAAGAAAAGACAGAAATTGTCGATAGATTGGCTATATGCAGACTTGATGATTCAGGAATTCGTTCCAACGGGTATCTCATTACTGCTCATGTAGGTAACAAAGCAGACGCTTGTTGTGTCGTACACGGGTACAGTGACGGAGATTTGTCGACGCCAAATCATCCTCCGCTTTCAGCGAGTTTTTATGCAAACTCGTTTATCGAAGGAGGACAAGATCGATACGACTTATCGAAACTTGCAACTGCATTTGATCCGCATGGAGGAGGGCATGCTAATGCTTGCGGTTGCCGAATTCAACCGCCTGGTCTCGACTCTAATCTCCATGAATGGGTTCAGATGTGGAACAATCGTGAAACTCTACTTCGAATTCATTGAATTCAAAGTACTTGGAATACATAGATGAAACCAAGGAAGGAATGAAACATAATCAAAATCATGACTAAATCCGCTGCTCTGCCATGCTTCATCCGTTGTGCAGAAAATTTTTCACCGTTCTCTTTGTTTGAAACAGTCTCTCTTCCGTGACGTACTACAATCCAAAGAAGTATCAATCCAATCGGCCCAGTATAACCATGGATACTTTGTGGAAGTAAATCTGAGGTGGCATCTCCTTCCACGATGTATCCTGAAATTGCTCGGGCAATAAATGCGATGAGGGCCAATGAGATTCCCGCCCATAGGATGTATTCTCCATGTTTCTGATGACGTTTTAGTGACTCTTGTCGTTCCTCCCCTCGCAGAGTCATGCCTCGTTTTCTCCAGCCGTATTGCCGAACAAGCCAGGTGACCAGAATAACAGCAAGAAGAGGATGAATCAACATAATGATAGTTCTTAGAACAGACATTGTCTTCCTCCCCAATACATCCCATGGGTTGCTGTCTTGAATCAGTTTCTCTCCAATTTATCGAAATGATGCCGTCGGTGAGTTGAAAGTGTGTGTCTCAAGCGATAGGTTGGGGGCGCAATGCAAGAAACATATCTCGCGGCTTGTCTTGAAGCAGGATTCAAGACAATCAAATCGCGACGCCTCAGTACTGTGGGCAAATGCCCAGAGTTTACGCTTCTTGAAAAACCATGGAAAGATCTGGTAAAATTAGCTGTTTTGGAAACAGAACTGCCAGGTCAGGATGAAGACGGTGAAACCATCAGCGCATCTCCGCGATTTAGGCGTGGTCGCCGTAGAGGCAAGCAACAAGCAACGATTGCAACTCCTGAAGATGTTGCTGCCATGGATACAGAATCTCCGGCACTCCGCTTCGCATTGATTTTAGTAAACAAACTCCTTCATGTTGATCAGTGGTCAGAAGAAGAGAGCGGAGATTTAGAAAAAGAATTGAGAAATATTTGCCTAAATCAAGGTGTTCATCCAGTTTGGCACGAGATGGCAAAGCGCTGTGATTTGTTTGGCCAGTTCTCAGCATGTCCTATTGCTGACGTCAAATCGAGTGATGTCAAGGAGGGTTTGGAATTGTCTGACACTTCAATCGATCCATACAACCTTTCTTCCTGCCTTGACGTTTTCAAATCTGTACCAGAGTCGAGTTTTACCGCTGAAGAATTGGTCGCCATGAAGCGATTAATCAAGCGCCTTTCCTCTGGAAAATGGCCGAAAGCGGATCGAATTCTTTTGGACTTAGAAGGGGATCTCTCGCTTATATCCGTCCTGATCGCAATGAATACGAATGAACGTATTGATTTGATTTTCGAGAGGACTCATGGCGTGAAAAGTATCCAAAGTGACCGATATCAACTGATTCATAATTTAACAAATGGGATTATTGAGTGGGATGATGAACTCCTCATTCAGGACGATGATGAGTTGGGTAATGCGATTTTAGAAGCGGTTTGGGCAAATGGGCCGATAAATGAAATGAATCCTTCAACTGAACAACTCGAAGCAGGGCTCTCGATACTTCTTGGACAACAAGCCTCAACTCAGCGCGTAGGTCCAGTTCGATGGAAGATGCTACAATCCTATGTTGCAGAAGGTCGTCAGGAAGATGCAATGACAGTTATTGATACGATTAATTTAGAGCAAGAATCGGATGCATCAGAACTCCTCCCTCTTTTGGTACAACTTGACAACCCAAGCGCCTACAGTTGGTTGGCTAAGAATATCGAAAACATCGATGAAGGCGGTCTTATCTCCATCGGAAGAGAAGAACAAATCCCTCTTGATATACGTTCGAAATCTCTTGTTCTTCTCAAACAGATGGATGGTGAGGGCTGGCAAGAATCACAGGCTATTTCAGTTCAAGTTTTCTTACAGTCAATGGACTTGGAGAATCTTTCCGACATGCTTCTTGGAAACCCATTAGCAATTTTATCGCATCCATATGAAACACTCCTCATCGCCCATCTTCTCCCCGCATCACATCCTGAAGAGGTCTGGAAGGAAGCAAGATCTGCGAGGAAAGATGCTTTGCAGAACATTCACAGTTCAGAACTGCCACAACAAATGAGCGATGATGAGCACAAACTTCTGCTTCTTCTGGAAGGACGAATTGACAAGGCAGTGAGCAATGTTGAGTTGGCTATGTCTCTCGGTAAAAACGGCTTAAAGGCAATGAATCAAATTGTGAAGGCACTTTCTTCAGGAGGGTCGCACTTGGTTGATGAAACGCAGTTAGGAAATCTCGCAGAAGCTCTTAGCGATACAACGACGACGCCACTTGCAAGAGCACTCCTTTCAACAATCATTTCCAAACTTCGATTGAATAATGCCCGCCTTTCATTAGAAAACGGAGAGGATATGGCCGAAGTGATAGGGTTGTTAGAAACAGTTCTGCAACAACAGGATGCTCCATTTACAATTATTGACGGAGTTCGCCAACTGATGTATGAATTCGATCTCGGTATTGAAGGACTGGTTCAATGGTATCAAAGCGCTCACCAACGCTCTATCTGGTCACTCCTCTCTCAGGCAACTCTTCAAGCATCTCAAGGAAAGAATTTGAGTGCTGCTCGTCTATTCAAGCGAGCTGCCGATTCGAAGAAATTTGATTATGATGAAGAAATTATGTTGTACAGGAAGGCATTGATACATCTAGCCTTTGATAGGAAATGGAGTGAGGCTAAGCAACTTCTTTCCGACCATCCAAACTTAAGAGCGGCAATTACCAAGCGATTCCAACTTTATCTCGATGTATCTCATCAGGCCTCGGCTCAAGAGACAGAAAAAGCAACATCAATGCTGAAAAATTTTGTTAAAACAACTGAAACAACGACTGAGGAAACGGAAGAAGGAACGCGTACTCGAACGCGTACAATATTCAAAGAAGATGAACTCGACATGCTTCATTCGTACCCTGATGAACATCCAAAACCACTTCCCAGTGAACCATTTACAGGAAGAATCCTTGCAGCAACGAATGCACTCCAAAGAAACCGAAGGACACAGAGTTCAAAATCATTCGATCGACGATATCGCGACATTATGCAAATGCACTCCCCAGATCCTGTGGAAATTCATACATTGGCCGAGCAAGCCAGTGAATCGTCTCCGCTCGATGCTCTGCGGATTTTGGAACGGGCACAATTATCGGGGCGCTTCCCAGACAAAAACAAAGCGTTTGCAAATCTAGAGTTGCTGCTTTTCAGAAGACATCAAACAAGCATCAAAACTTCTGATCGACGCTATCTGCGTAATCTACCACTCAAGCCCCTAGTTTTGGTTGATACAAATATTGTAATTGATGCTCTCTATCAACGCA
>CAXDRT010000099.1:0-6951 GCA_963991835.1 uncultured euryarchaeote | reverse complement strand
CGTCCTCGTCAAGCGTATCGAAGAAGGAGAGGATCATCGTTCCATTAGAATCAACCAGAGAAGAGAAATTTTCGTTTGTATAGACATTCTTCATTTCGTGAGATGACCATCCAATTACATCATTTGTACTGGAAAGTGTATCGTTTACAGGATTCATGATGTTGACTCGGAGAGTTTCAGTAGTTGGTGTAGATGTAAACAGTACAAGGCCTGAGTCGGTTGAGACGAGGTCCCAACTCCCGTTATCACTAGCAATGAGATTGTTCATTTGGTTGTCAACTGAATACGTCCATGAATGATTACCACCATCAAGAAGTGATTGGCGCTCATACAGAGGGTCATCAAGCCCTCTGACTGCAAGATACAAGGAATCGCCATGACTCGTGCATGAAAGAGCTGGAGTTCCACTCAGTTGGGTAAGATGGCCCAAGCCAATCTCAGATTGAGTAACATTTCTCCATTGCATGGAAGAATTATTTCGTTCGTGTACCCTGAAGAAATGGTTGGAATCGATCGAGGCTACAATGAGGTCCCCATCTGGAGCTGAACACATGGAAATTTTCGAACCTCCGTCGGTGAAATTGACCAGCGTTTCAAATGAACCTGCATTGAGATTGAGGACTTGCAATTCGAATGTACCACTGTTGTTGACGGTTGTCGCAAGCATAGAAGTGCCATCCCAGAGTTGTGTCACTACTGCTTCCCGTCCTACTGCCAGACCCGAGTCAACAACTGTTGAAGTTTGGAATCCAGATGATGTTTTGACGATGTGTTGAATTCGATTAAGTGTTGAATCTCTGGTAACGATATGCATATCTGAACCTTCAAACCATAACGACGGAGAGGTAGTAAGATTTGCAGTTCCAAGTTCGTCCCCAGACCATCCATCTGGCTTACTAGAGTCCTCAGTACTGTAGTATAATTTTTGAATTGTTTTGTGAGAATAAACCACATGGAGATCACCATTTGCATCGACTGCAGAGGCTGGATTGGTTCCAAACTCACTCAATGTTCGTATGTCTTGATGAAGAGCAGTCCAAGCAGTAGATGTTCTGAATAAAAATCCAGAGAGATCGGTTGTCTGTGAATTTACGATTTCGCCTTCCAACCCAGTATCGTAGTACACGAGATACGGTTTCCCAGAGGCTGAAGATTCAAATTGGATACTGGATATGTGTGATTCCAGCATCTCTTCTGAAATCCAAGAACCACCTGGAGAACCATCTCCAACGTGTTCAAGATGAATCAAGGATTGTTCTCCATTGACCTGATTGTTGTCAAGTGTAAAGACCATGGCTGTTTCTCCACGATCGGCAGTTGCGAGGCGCAATTGACTCATCTCTCCATCGAAAGAGAACGTGCTCGTATCGAAATCTTGTTTGGAAACAACGACAACATCAACTCCGTAGTTTGTACCTCTGCTTTGATTCCTCACGGTGTAAAGCAATTCAATAGCACCATCGGCATTTGAATCAAAATTACCCACGGTCATGAGTCCAAGATGTTGTGGTTGCACTCCGGTTTGAATAACTTCAGGTGAACTTTGGAAACCATTCGCAGAACCGAGATACAATTCGAGTAAACCTGCAGGAGTATAACCAGAACTCGAGCCAATCATTGTATCCATGTATCCATCGTCGTTAACATCTCCAACACTTTCAAACATCCATCCAAATCGTTGGTTCATGCTTCCTTCACCGGTCCAATTTGCTGTCGATGAGAAATTGTCGATGGTAGCCCCAAGGAAAAGATGCACATTCGCAGATAAAAGGGGTCTATTGAGCGGTGCTAATTCCTGAAGAATCAATTCATCCATTCCATCATTGTTGATATCGTCGATGATTTCAACGACTGTCCCAAACATTCGCCCTTGAGCTAACAATTGAATCGTGTTGTCTGGAGTAGAAGAGAATCCAGAAGAAGAACCGTAAAACACTTCAATTGCAGAATAACCTGTTGGAGAAGACTCTGAACCAGTGTTCGAGACAACGAAATCGCCGTATCCATCACCATTCAAATCCCCACCGCTTGACATTGATCGACCAAAATAAGGCCCATCGGTAGATTCTGTTATGTTAAACTCCCAAACAAAACCAGATGGAGTTCCAGCGAAAACAGAAAGCCTTCCACTGGATTCTGCTTCATCTGTCCAATTCGATTGATGTGCAATAAGATCGGAATGTGAATTGCCATACATACTGTCGATAACAGAGAGAGATGCTCCAAGCATTTCTTCATGATCTGCAGAAGCATTCCAAATTAAATCATACCCATCTTGTGATTCTGTACTCCATTCATACATTGCAATACGGCCGTGGTTTGATTCCCCTTGACGACTTATGTTGTCGTATCCAGACGATCCAATGACAAGTTGTGAAGTTCCATTTGCTCTGAAGTCTCCAACGGCAATATCGCTGCCAAAATGTTCAGCACTTTGAGAGCCTGCGAGCACATGAGCATTGGCTGTATCCAACCCAGTTGCACTTCCAAAGACTGTTACAACACGTCCGTTTGAGGTTAATCCATTGCTTGAGGCAGTTGGTTGGGCCATGATAATATCGTCGAAGCCGTCTCCGTTTATATCAGCAGAAAGAATGGTTCCCTCTTCAACATCTGGATAAAGTTCGTAGACTGAATCAGGTGTCGTTGAAATACGCCCCGTAGATTGATCTTCAAGACTCTTGAAGATTGAAAGTTCAGTTACTCCATTTGAAAAAGTGGTTGTTGCAACTTGAGCCAAATCATTCCCATCGAGATCGAGACCAAGTGCTGAATGCACATTTTCACCTCTTGCTAGGATTTGAGTTGTCACTTCTGAATCGTCGATCTGTAATCGAACTGCTTCTTGAGAACGCGTGTAGGCGATGTTAACTACACCCGTTGAATCGATCTTAAGTTCAAGTTCAGACCCGACTGGACCAGAATCAAGGATACTGTGATACCAGCGCATTCCACTATGATTTACTTGCCAAAGAACACCTGTTGCATTACGCACTACTGCGAATTCTTGTCCTTCAGGAGTAAGTGCTAAATCGATTGAAACAGGTTCTATTCCCTCGATAATTGTTCTTTCCAACCATACATCGGACACGGTGTAGATTTGTCCTTTGAATGCTAGTCGAGCCATTTTCAAGTCCTTCCCATCAGCATATACGGCACGAGGACGTTCTGATTCGTCTACCGCGATGGAACATCCAATAAGACCCGATGAAGTTGATACAGTATCGATAAGAGAACTTGTGAATGCTCCACTTGAGTTTCTTTTACCCATGAACACTGAGCCTGTTGAATCCATCCAACAAAGGTAAACGGTTCCATCTTCGGCGAGGTGCATGTCTGGGTCGCTGAGGTTTGTTGAAGCATTATCGTGCAGATTCTCTGTTATCCAACTGTCAATGGATGAATCTTGACGAACGGCTAGATTTGACATTCCTTCAAGATCAATGCTTTGTCCAGCCAAATCGTGTCCAAAAGACAGGGTGCTAGGGAGCGTCTCTAAAGGCATCACTGAGTCTTCTAAAGCTACAGATGGAGAATTGAATTCTCCGCCCATCGGAGCAAAAAGTTGAACCATCATAAGGACGGTCAAAACGCTTGCAAGGACCCCTTTCCCAGATGTCGGCCCCCTGCGCATGAATTTCTTAGAATGGTCAACGTTCTAAACCATTGTCCGAGGTTGTTTCTTTGATACGTTAAATTCGGCTCACCAATCAGGTCAAGAACTAGGAGGAAATGGAAGTTTTATGACAGGCATTCTGATTGTCGGAAACGGCAATACACCCTCTCAGTCTGTCTTCGATCATTTTGTGAATTCATCCGTCCTTATTCTTGCCCTTGATGGAGCAGCGTTGACCCTCGTAAAACATGATATTCAACCACATGTAATCATTGGAGACATGGATGGTCTGACCTCAGATCAACTCAATGAATTTCAATCAAAAGGAGTCCAGATTGTCCAACATTCAGACCAAGAAACGAGTGATATTTCGAAAGGGCTTACCTGGTGTAAACAACACCATTCAGGGAAGCATATCGATGTCATTGGAATAGATGGGGGGCGATTAGACCATCAACTTGCGGCTTTTTCTGCACTTTTTGAATGTCAAAGTGAAGCCCATCTTCACATCGATGATTGGACGGTGACACGAGTAACAAACACCCCTCACAAGTATCAAACTACGAAGGGAAGAAACATCAGCCTAATTCCATTTGGAGACGTTGTAGGAGTGACATTAGATGGCTGCAAATACCCACTTGAAGATGAGCGGCTAACATCCGGAACAAGAGGGATACACAATGAAGCTCTTGGCGAAGAAATTTCTGTCTCTTGTCAACAAGGTGACCTCTTACTCTTACTCAGAGTTTGATGGAGGAAGGTGCTTCCTCAGCATTTCGCTGTACTCTTCTTTTCCATCCCAATCTTGTGAACGTTGATCGACACGAGCTTTTTCACGAGTCATTTCCAAACCTCCCCAGTCTTCGATTAAACCAAGTTTCAATGCAGCTTTGGGCGTGTACCCAGGTAGGAAATTTCTCCATAAAAACGGAATCCTGCCGGGTGTAACTGTGTTAACCGCTCGGACGATGGAGGTATTGCAGGTTTTGAACAAGGTATGGTAAAACTCAGGTCGTTGAGTTAATTGATTTAGACGATGGGACATTTGGACGATCATTTGTCGCTCTTTATCAGGTGGCGTAATGACTCGATACATATGGACAATATTGCCTCTTCCGTGAGTCCTTAATTGAGTCACGTCTCGTTCAAACCCAAGAAGGAGATACAATTCATAAGAGCGCCAAAGTCCTGTCCAAGGATGATACTTTTTGCCTTTCACCCGACGTGCTTCAAACGAAAAAGAGAGGCACGTTCCATCCTTGAATTCAAATGTAAGGTAGGTATGTGACATGCCCTTAAACGAATGGAATTGATCCACTACGAACCATATGTGTTTGACCTTTTCAGAATCTACTTTCACTTCGTCTGCCCAACGTTCATCACGATCTCGGGTTGTTCTCCAATGGAAATCTCTTACATTTCGGAATGTGATCATTGAATCATTGAATTCTGCGGATGAAATAAACTCACAATCTGTTTGCCAATCTGCATTCAATCGCGGTTGTTTTGGTCGTACACGTGTCCACCAAAGCCACAATCCGTGAAGAGACATTAATCCAATTAGTCCTGCAAGTACAACGAGAGTGATCAACAACCAATTTTGCATGAAATCACCAACGCTGCCAGATATTGAATGAGGTATCCCACCAGTCAAGAGAACCATCGGGATGTTTGCGCCACAATTGGCCTTCATCATCTTTCATGGTTGGAAGGCCTTCAGAGTCGGGCGTTCCATCGGGTAAAATTTGGGGAGGAGGCCCTAATTCTGGTAATGCGAGTAACTCGTCATTTTCCTTGATTCGAACGAGTAGGACGAAGACGACAATAGCAACGATGAGTCCCAAAGCAGCCATAGTGTACCATCCTACTGCTTCTGTAGTCGTATCAGCACCATAGGACCGACTTGGAAGAGCTTCTTGCTCTTCAGTAGAAAGTTCAACAGCGGGTAGGCGAACAAGGTTGACAGCTTCAGTACTGACGATGTTCTCTAAATTGGTGACTTTTAGAATGATGAGGTGGACCCCTGCTGGCAAACTTGAACAATCGAAAACAGAAGTGTTGGAAAGAGTGCCTTTGAGTGTTGAAACTTCCCAGGCTTTTTCATAATTCGTAAAGTCCTCATTGGAATTAAGTCCTTGCAAAGCAACAAGACATGGACGATCTGTTGCCATTTGATCACCAGTTAGGATCAATTCAAATTCTGGTGCAGGACGATTTTGAATAGACAGGTTAAGCCAAGATTCAGCCGTCTGTCCAAGTTCATTACGATACGTTTCCTTGAGCGTATACTGACCTGCTGGCCAATTAGAACAATCGATGATTGTGGCATTATCTAGAACAGTAAACGGGGCACCTATGAAGGTTTGAGTACCAATTGCACCGTAGCGAGGGCCTGTTTCATCAGCAAACGTTCGACTTACCTCACAGGACGAACCTGTTTCAAGCGTGTCTGAACCGAATAATTCGAGCGCTAACATTGGTGTTTGTAGTGAAGGCACCATATCGTATGTTGGTAATCCGATGCTTGTAATGCGTACCCCATTCATATCGAAGAAAGCCAATTCGAGGTCATGCTTGCCGCTTGACCAAGCGTCATAGGTTAGACTTGCATTGGATTGACCAGATATTTCCAATGTCGTTTTCTCGACTACTTCTCGATCATTGTGAGAGGCGATAAGCCGCAATTCGATAAAAGTCGATGGAGAAGTTGAATTCAAAATAACAACAACTCGAACTGCATCAATATCCCCATCTTGATTCAGATCAAGTGTGTCATTGCGTAATGCAACAAGAGTGATTCCCGCCTCAGAGAGTTCGGTTAATTCACCTTCTGCAGATACCGGCAAGGCCGTCATTGAGGCACTAAGCAGGATGAACAGCATCAGGATACAACTACGCAGAGTCTTCACCTCCTGGTGCTGGTGGAAGTGGTATCGCCAAATCAGGTAAGGCCTCCATAGGAGGTTCTAACGACATCATCGCATCATTTGTCAAGAGGAATTCTTCATCCAGAGTTTTCTCTTCAACTCGAAGTGTACGGGTTACAAGGGCTGCTGATGCTCCAATAATGAATGCGATTCCGATGATGAGATAGGTCATCCAAGAAGCAGCTGGGTCTTCACCCATGATGGCGAGAGCAGCATTCCATTCACCATATTCATTTGACCAGCCATCATCATTCGAATCTTCACATCCTTGAACATCACGGGTCGACGTTCCGAAGGTTTCTGGACAATCATCTCGCATTGCACCAAGAGGTACGTCGCCAAATCCGTCAGCATCGGTATCGCGCCATTGATGTGCTTCCGATGGGAACGGTGCTGCAGGTCCAAATG
>CAXDRT010000098.1:0-7009 GCA_963991835.1 uncultured euryarchaeote | reverse complement strand
CTTAAAGAGACTCTTTCCATATTTAAAAAATCACATTGGAAAGTTTGTTTTTGTTTCAATAATGATGGTATTTGCAACTATCTTAGAAGCATCTATTCCTGAAATAACAGGCCAGATAGTTGATGGATTATTTTCAAATAGCCGCTCAAACTCATCCGCATTATCTTATTCATTAGTTCTCTTTTCAGTCATTTTATTAAGCTCATTATTCTCTTTGATATCTATAAGTACAAGCTCATGGATATCAAATAAAGTTGTTATGAGCATTAGAGTTGATATGTTTTCGAAACTACTTCGACTTCCAAAAAAATACTTTGATAAAAATACAACTGGTGAAACTCTTTCCAAACTAACCTTTGATGTAGAACAAATTTCAGCTGCATCATCATATATTTGGTTAGATTTAAATGGAGATACTATTAGTACAGATGTCATGATTGATAGTTTATATTCTAATCTCGAACGTTCAAAAAATAGCAACATATTAGAAACTCTTGGTCTAAAAGAAAGCTATGCAATATTGACTCTTCATCGCCCATCAAATGTGGACGATAGGGTTAATTTTTCTGGGATTATCGATGCTCTTGAACAAATTGGATCGAAAATACAACTTGTTTTCCCAGTCCACCCTAGAACTGAGAAGATGGCTAAGTCATTTGGACTGTATGAGCGACTCAGTGCAATCCCAAACATCGTCCTCACCGGTCCTGTCGGATACCTGGATTTTGTTGCATTAATGGCAAATTCAAAAATGGCTCTAACTGATTCTGGTGGTTTGCAGGAAGAAACAACGGCTTTAGGCATTCCATGCATAACGCTAAGAGAAAATACTGAACGCCCGATTACAGTATTAGAAGGAACAAATACGATAGTTGGTTGTGACCCAGATCTTATATTGAAAGCTGCGTTTGATGTTCTTGAAGGAAACGGTAAAGCTGGCCGTATACCTGATTTATGGGATGGAAAGACGTCTTCGCGAATTGCCGATGTGATTTTACAGTATATCGAAAATGGTGATTAGATGCGAGTCTTACACGTCCTGGCTAATGGGCCTCCGGATGTGAATGGTTATGCAATTCGAACAAAAATGATACTCGAACACCTTGATCAATGCACCGATGTCAACGTCATTGGCCTTACTTCTCCTTGGTACCCTAGAAATGAGAATCTGATAGAATCTTATGATCATAAAGGGATTACATACCTAAGAACTCCTCATCCGGCACAGGCAACTGGGAAACTTCCAGTCTTTCTTAAAATTGCACGATGGGTTGAGAAACGTCATCAAATACATTATCCTCAAAATCCAGAGATGGGGCTCCGAATGAAGTTAGAACGCCAGAAAACAGGACTTTTCGGAAAGATTATTCGCGCACCGGTATTCTTTTTGAAAATCATTTGGAAGGTAGCTGAAGAAAAAATATTGATTCGATATTTTACCAAAAGAATAATACAAATTGCAAAAGAACACGACATCAATTTGATTCATGCACATACCCCTTACCGCGTAGGGCTCCCTGCATTGAAGGCTGCTAGAAAACTGAAAGTTCCAATGATTTACGAAATGAGAGGAATGTGGGAAGAGACCGCTGTTGCAAATGGAAGATGGATGAAGAATGGTCCTGCTTACAAACGATTCAGAAAATTTGAAACAAATGTCCTGAGGAAATCAGATGGAGTAATTTGTATTGGTGAAGCTTTGAAAAAAGAAGCACTTTTGAGGGGCGTCAAAGAAGATTGTATTACAGTTGTTCCTAATGGAATCAGCCCAAAACTGATGGTAGAAAAGACTGAAAGAATAGATATTGTTGATGTAAAAGCTGAATTAAACGTTAGTGAAAATACAACGGTAGTCGGATATATTGGCTCCCTAAGGGAAATGGAAGGCGTGAATCAAACAGTCGAATCCGTAGCTGATCTAATCTCAAAGGGATATGACATCCGATTTTTCGTGTTGACAGGAAAATCAGGCCAAGAAGAATTGAAACAGTTCTGTGAGCAGTTAGGTATTACAGAAAATACAGTCATTACAGGGCCTGTACCGCATGATATGGTTGCTGAATATTATGACCTAATCGATGTCTTTGTAGTCAGCCGACCTGACACCCGTGTGACAAGATTTGTCACACCACTCAAACCTTTTGAAGCGATGGCTATGGGTAAATTTGTTATTGCTTCAAATCTTCCTGCTCTCAAGGAAATCATTCAACATGAAGTGACAGGTCTCCTCTACAATCCAGATTCGCATCTTAACTTGTCTTTTGAAATCGAAAAAGGCCTTAACAATCCAGAGTTAAAACTTCAAATTGAGCAAAATGCCCGCAACTGGGTAGTTGAAAACAGAACATGGAGTGCCCTCGTTCAACGTACTGTCAAGGCATACGATTTGGTGATAAAAGGAGGTAGTGGAGATTGACTCGAATTTTGGTCACTGGAGGTGCTGGTTTCATTGGCTATAATTTCTCTAAATTTGCGGTATCGCTAGGCCATGAAATAACTGTACTTGATTCACTCGTGGGATCAAGCATATGTAGAGATGAGATACTTAGGTCTGGAATGAAATTTATTCAACATGATATTAGAGATCTTGAATCACTCAATAATTTTGACAATCAATTTGATACCATCGTTCATTTGGCTGCTCAGACTTCCGTACAATACTCAATACTGCATCCAGAAGAGACTCAAGAGATTAATGTTGAAGGAACGAATGCTGTAATCAGGTTCGCAAAGCGCTTCAATATTAAGCGCATAATTGCCGCTTCCTCTTCAGCGGTTTATGGTGATTCGAAAGAAGAAAGCCATCAGATTGGGAACGAAGGAATTCAAATTTCACCATATGCGGAAACAAAATACGAAAATGAAACTCAAGTGCTAAGATTCCGTTCCGATGGATTTGAAGCAATAGCGCTTCGCTTCTTCAATGTCTTCGGCCCAGGCCAAACATCAACGGGGGCGTATTCTGCAGTAATCCCAACATTTATTGAAAAAATATTGAAAGGGCAACCCTGCACTGTTTTCGGTGACGGTTTACAAACTCGAGATTTTATTTTCGTACAAGATGTCATAGAATTGTTACTAAATCTGTCCACAAGACGTTCACTTACCTCAAAAAGTCACGTCTATAATGTAGGGACTGGAATTTCTACTTCCGTGAAGGAGATAGGTGCAATAGTTTCAGAATTACTTGGTCATTCTGAATTTAATTTCATCACTCAACCACGGAGAGAGGGGGATGTTGTGAACTCAATTGCAGATACATCAGAAACTGAATTCGATTTAAACTGGAAACCACGTTTCTCCATAAGACAAGGTTTGGAACAACTTGTGGAGCAATAATCATGAAGATAACATGGTGCACTACACGGCACATGTCAAGTGACATGTGTGCAACGACACAGTATGCCTTGATGGCTGGTCTCAACGATGGTGCCTTTGAACTCGAAGTTTTAGGCCCTGATACCCCTAGTGAAGAGCACGCGTGGAGTCATAAGAAATTGGAATACAAAAACGTCAAAGGGTTCAATAATTCATCTTTGGCGAAGTCGATGTTGCGTTACTTAAGACATTCAGATAGCCAAGGTATATTGATCATTGAATGGCCATTAATTCCTACTCTTGGAAAGTATGCTGAGAAAAATCTAATCCCTTGGGTTTGCCTCGACCGTTCGCCTCCCGCTGACACAGGTCTCTTTGGTAAACTTCAGTGGATCTTTTGGAGAAAGGCTTGGAGGCTAGTAAGTCGTTCACTCCAGCAAGGCGGATTCTGCCTTGGGGGAACTGTCGTGAGTGAAGCCCATCATGATTATGTTCGTTCTAATTTCAAAATTTCTGAAAATAAAATATGTGTTCTTCATGCTGGATTTAATCGAGAAGAGTTTCAACCCCGGGAAAAAGTAATTGATGCTAAGAAAGAGCTCCAACTTGTTTACCATGGCCGTTTAGACCGACATAGAGGAATCATGATGTTGCCTTTATTGATTGATAAACTCAGCGAGGAAAACGTTCCTGCAAGGTTGCATCTCTATGGTGAAGGAGATTGTGAAAAGCCCCTCAAATACCTTTCAACATCACGTGAAAATTTGATTCTTCATGGGAAAAAAAACCATCGCCAGTTATGTCAAGAATTAGGCGGGTATCACATAGGTTTGTTACCAATGCCAAATCAGTTTATTTGGACGCTAGCAAGTCCGATTAAACGAAGCGAATATCTTGCTGCAAATCTATGCATCATTGGCATCAAACACTCAGGCCATGAACTAGTGAATCTTGACGGAGCTCCTTGGTTTCGGCTTCTTCCGCAGCAAGGTTTCGTTCAGTCTGCATTCAATGAGATCAAAACTATGCTTTCGAAGGATATTTTCCAAACAGCAAGGGCAGCGCCAAGAGAGTATGCTGAGGAATTCTTAGATTGGGAGATTATCGCATCTCTATTTCACGACTGGCTACTCAATAAATCTGAATAAATTTCTTTTAGAGATGAATGGACATGCGTAACATTATGTTTCGTTATCGAGTCATGAATATCACTCTGTGTTGTCTTTGAGGAAAGCATTTTTTCGACCCCGTCAATCCATGAATTCAAACATTCACCCTTTGCATTTTCAATTGCTGAAGGTAAGGAATGGATAGAATCTGATGCAAGCACGGGTGTCCCGCAAGCGAGAGCTTCCAGAGCAACCATCGGTTGACCTTCCCATTTTGATGGAAGGATCAGCAATGAGGATTGTTGGAGAAGTTCGACTTTCTTTTCTTGTTCAAGCCATCCATGAGCAACAACATTTTGCAAATCTTCTGGGCTTTGTTCAACTCCAGTACAATGGAGAACGATATCAGATCCGTCTTGTTGTAATTTCCTCATGATATCAAATGCGAATTCATGTCCTTTCACGGAGTCATTTCTTCCGAGAAGCAGAATTTGGTTTGGTACGCGCTTGACTGAATCGGAAATACAGTGAATAGGATCGATTGGATTAAGGGAAACTTTGCATTTCCCGAGAAGGGGCGTAAGGAGTTCCTGCCAACGAGGCGAAAGACAAATGATGGTTGTATTACACTTCTCGAGTCGTGCTCTCAGCTTCTTAGCACGGTTACCTTTTCCAAGCCATTGGATGATGTTTCCACTGTGGATATGGAAGACGATCTTTCCGCCTAAAGAAAAAGCAAATTCAGCAAGGCGAAGTTTTCGATGGAACGAATAATCTGATGCAGAATGGAGATGGACTACGACGTCTTCTGTGGATTCAAGTAGTTCTCTGAGTTCTGTTTTTGCAGAATTATACGCCTTTAATTTCGAATAAAGTGAACCATCTGAATGGCTTTCTATCTGCCGAACATCCCAACCTTCAGGAGGGTGATCTGTAAGGGTCTTAATGACCGACTGGATACCTCCTGGACTGGATATTGGCCCTACATGAACCACTGTCGGCATATACCGAGTGAAGTGTTGTCCACTCATGACCTCTTTGCAATAATTCGCACGTATATCAAAAAAAACAACGGAGAAGTGAAGAATGAATGATGATTCAAGAGACACATGCTGTTCTCTCCAGCCATCGTCGAGATCGGTTTCGGGGCGTTAGCGGTTTTACCATATCTCAAGCATGGACTTGATCTTTTCATGTACCGAAAACGGCCTCTCGAGTACCCAGCTGGAGCCGTTGATGGATCTCTGACAGTATTGCTTCCAGTCTGGAATGAAACTGTTGTCATTCGGCACAAGTTGGACAATGTGCGAGAAACCTGTCTCGAACGAGAAGTCCATGTTGTCATCATTGATTCTGCTTCCACAGATGATACTGTTGAAACAATCCATCAATGGCGGAGAACAAATGAAGCAGCCTTTTCTTCATTCACGCTCCTTGAAATGGAAGAGCGAAAAGGAAAAACTGCAGCAGTACAACAGGCATTAGAACATATCAACAACACAAATCAAACAGAATATGTCTTGATGAGTGATGCTGATGCGTTGTTTGAGCCAACGACCGTTTCTCGAATACTAGGATGGTTTAGTGACCCTAGTATCGGTTGTGTTGGTGCAACCCCTAAACGAATTGGAGAGAGGTCTGAAGAAAAGGAACATAGGGGATTGTTCTCAACCGTACGCGTCCTTGAGTCTCGAATGGACAGCACCCCCTTCCTCGAAGGTTCCTGCATGGTGTGGAGAAGGTCTGTGCTTGAGCCTGAAGCCTTGCATTGTACCTCCAATGCAGATGATGCACAAATTGCGACAAACGTGCGTATCAATGGGTTTCGATCAATTCAGGATGATGAAGCCTTTTTCATCGATCATGCTCCTGCAGATCGTTCGGAACACACTCGTCAAAAAGTTCGAAGAGCTCAAGGTTTGCAGAGGCATTTACTTCGTCAACGAGCGAATTGGTTTAGTTCGAGACATGGGCGATTTGCACGAATTCTACGACAGGAATCTGCATTGCATATCCTTACACCACTGCTTTTGTTTGCAGGAGTGGTTGCGATGATTGCACGATGGCTGATGATTGGCTTATCTGAAATTGACTTTGAGAATGCAACGCTTACAACGATGCATGTTTCGCTTTTTGCTGTTGAAGCATTGTGCATCTTTTCCTGGATTTTGACTCGAGCAGGAATACGGATCATTGGTGTTTCAACAATTGGCACAATCCTTGACAACAATGTTCACCTCTTGAAAGCGATGTGGATGAGTGCTCGCGGTTCATCTCTCCATCTATGGGACCAACATCTCGATGGTCGTAGAGATTAAAAAAAAAAAAAGGCCTCCCCAAGCGCCTGGACGCTTGAGGAGGCGGCTTCGCACAAACACAGTTTATGCGATTACAACAATGAACGTACTAGAGTTTTAATCTCAAGCGTTGATTGTGTTTGATTCGTAGATCAACTTGTTTGTTGAACGATCTAGAATCTTGATTTGAACTTCGCAAGTTCCACTGCTGCAGGTATCGTCAGATCCTTCGCTGATGGTTACTTGCTCACCGAAAGCCCACTTGCCGTCGTCGTTGTCGTCGAC
>CAXDRT010000097.1:0-7072 GCA_963991835.1 uncultured euryarchaeote | reverse complement strand
ATCTAGTACGGTCTCGTGGGCTCGGAGATGTGTATAAGAGACAGGAACACTGGCGGATCTCAATTCTTCCTCACAACCGTCGCTACACCTTGGCTCAATGGCAATCACGCAGTCTTTGGACAAGTCGTTGAAGGAATGGATGTTGTCAAGACAATCGAAGGATGTCAAAAGTTGCCTGGAGACCGTCCAAAGGTCCCACAACAAATCGTTCGATGCACTGTTGTTGAGTGAAATCATCGTCGTTTCAGCGATTCGATGCATTCATAATTCATTGACGCGGCCATATGGTCATGGGAACCGAACGTGTGTTGGCAAAAGCTCGCAAACTTGCGAAGCGATTGGCAGACAAAATCGATCAACTAAGCGACTCTCTTGAAGACCTTGAGTTGGAATTCGCCATGTTGGTCAAGACCATTGACAAACTCGAATCCAAGCAAGGAAGCACCAAAGCAGTCGCTTCTGATGTTCAAATCGATGTCTCCATCGATGTTCAAGATGATGATGACTTTGACGTCACCAACACTTCTGCGCCGAGTGCAAAGGCACGACGTAAGTTCTGATCAGGCTTCTGCTTCTGCCGCTTCACGTGCTTTACGTGCTGCAATAAATGAACGTACACAGAGTGCTGTATACGCTGATCCTGTTACGAACATCATCAGCATTGAAGAACTTGCATAGGTAAGACCGTCGGCCATAACCATGAAGAAACGAGTACCGCCAAGGGCTCCAATCAAACCGAATGTCACTGCAACATGCATCCATAATTTCTTGTTCCCTTCGGGTGCCTTTGCCATTTCACCTGATACGAGAAGGGCAAGACCAAGGGCTGCTGGTAAGAATGAAGTAAAGGATTGTGCTCCAGAAATATAGGTTACAATAAGTCCCCAGGAAAGGAGAAATAAACCGTAATTTGTTGTTAGGTTTGGCATAGTGTTGGATTGTTCTTCCATATATCGCCTATCGATTGGAGGTTTATGAGTTCAGTTATTGTCTTTCTATGCTCTTAGCATTGGTTTAATAACATCATGCAATTGTTAAACTCTATGGGAAAACATAACATTGGCGGAAGCCGAATCGTATCCGTCAGCATACCTGAAGATGTTGCACAAGAACTCGACCGCTGGACCGGTGGGGGAAAAAATATGGGGCGCAGCGCATGGATTGTTCAAGCAATTCGAAATCGACTCGATGTAAAAGGAACCTATTCACAGACCTATACACAACCAAGCCCGAAGGCTCCCGTATCGAATGTTGAATTCCGTATTGAAACAGACACGATGGGTGAAATGAAAGTCCCTGGCGACACATACTATGGTTGTCAAACTGCTCGTTCCTTGGTCAACTTTGACATTGGTGAAGACATCATGCCCAAGCCCCTGATTCGTGCATTTGGAATTCTAAAGGCTGCTGCTGCGAGAACAAACCGAGATCTTGGCGTTCTGGATGGAGAAATCGCTGGATTGGTCATCGATACCGCTGAAGAAGTCATGAATGGAGACCATGATGCTCATTTCCCTCTACGAATTTGGCAAACGGGCTCTGGAACTCAAACGAATATGAACACGAACGAAGTGATCGCTAACAGAGCCATTGAAATGGCGGGTGGCGTTCTAGGAAGTAAATCCCCAGTTCATCCGAACGATCATGTCAACAAGGGGCAATCTTCCAACGATACATTCCCGACAGCGATGCACATTGCTGCTGCAGAAGAGATTGAACATCGTCTATTCAAAGCAGTTCGAGGATTAACAAAGAAATTGAGAACAAAACAGAAGGATTTCAAAGACATTGTCAAGATAGGCCGCACTCATCTCATGGATGCAACTCCATTGACGCTTGGACAGGAATTCAGTGGTTATGTCCACATGCTAGAAGCTGATTTACGAAGAATTGAATTCGCTCAGAAAGATTTGTTTGAACTTGCACTTGGAGGAACGGCTGTTGGAACTGGCCTCAATTCTCATCCAAAGTTTGCTGAACAAGTCGCTCGACGCATCGCTGAACGAACCGAATTGCCGTTTGTAAGCGCTGAAAATAAATTTGCTCAATTATCTGCACACGATGCTATCGTCGCAGCCAGCGGAGCGATGAATACACTTGCAGTAAGTTTGATGAAAATCGCTAATGATGTACGTTGGCTTGGATCAGGCCCCCGTTGCGGTTTTGGAGAATTGTCTCTTCCAGCAAACGAACCTGGAAGCAGTATTATGCCAGGTAAGGTCAATCCAACACAATCTGAAGCGATGACGATGGTCTGCTGCCAAGTTATGGGCAACCACACTGCAATTACTATGGGCGGAAGTCAAGGAAACTTTGAGCTCAACGTGTTCAAACCAATGATGATTCACAATCTCTTGCACAGTATTCGTCTGCTCAGTGATGCATGCGTTTCATTCGGAGAGCGTTGTATAGAAGGATTAGAAGCCAACGAAGAAATGATTCAGAAACATCTTGATAGTTCATTGATGTTGGTTACTGCCCTGAACAATCATATTGGCTATGATAAGTCTGCTAAGATTGCAAAGAATGCCCATGAGAAAGGAATCACATTACGAGAAAGTGCTCTCGAACTTGGCTTGTTGACGAATGAACAATTCGATGAGTGGGTTCGTCCCGAAGACATGACGAGCCCGAAGTGATTACTCCGTAGGTGGGTAGAACAAAACAGAACGCTGAACAAACAGAGCAACAAGGGGAATCCCTACCCATTGATTCCATTCAAGAACGAGATACAGTGCGTACATGGTCATGAAGAAGAGCCCGAAGGCGACAACCAAACCAACGATAGCATATGGTGCAGTATTAGGTCTCGGATCGATGAAGTCATACACGAAATATTCGCCAAAGTAACGTGCCCATACATAGGCGAAATAGAAGTAAATTCCACCAAGGAATCCTCCCAGAATGACTCCCTCGGGAAGCACTTCAATCGAACCAAGAACAAGTTCAACTGAAAGCAGTATTATCGTCCAATTATGCATCACTTGTTCATGTTTCAAAAACAGATGCCATAGTGGATTATTGCTCCTTACATCTGCTGGAATAATGACGTATCGAACAACTATTGCAGTCAAACTCGAAGCACTCAACGCCATAAAGTACAATATTGGAATAACTCGATTCAGGAATGAAGGTATTCCAACCTCAAAGATTGCTAACAAACTTACAAGACCTGCTAGAAAGAAAAAGACTCCAAAAAGAATGAGTTGCCAACTGCTGAATGTCACCAAGCGCTCGAACCCTTCCACTTCATGTTCATCGACATTACCAGTATGAAAATTAATGCTGTACATAATCCCTGGCCGTGAGCTCTTAACCATCCAGAAATAAATGGTGTGAAACGCGAGGTACGCTGCTCCTAATCGAAATATACCAAGAAGAATATCTGGAATCAGTTCAGAGTTTACGATCGATTCAGTACTCGCTTTGTGCAAGAACAAATCTGTCACATATCCAATCCATAATAGCAGGATGAACACTGCTGTAACAATCGTAAACGTCACCTTTGTTTTTGGCGACTCGGAAAGAGTATTCCCCCTGACCATGTTAGAATCCCAAGATTCCAACTACTTGAGGAATCGCTTAGAGTGCTGCTCTCACTTTCCTGCGTTTTCTAAAAATAACTGATTTTCAAGGGGACCCTCTCTGCTTAAGCGTCCTGCCAGAGGGTAGCGTCTGACAAGACCCACTGCAAGCCCTTTGATTTACTGATATCAGAGCAATGGGTATTAGGAGACCCCCTTTAGTAATATCCGAAATTGATTGAACCATGCATACGGCACATGAATTCAACGATGTTGATGCTTGAGCAATGAGCAGGTACTGAAACGTAACATTCTAAGCCCAGATTTTCAAGTTGTGATGTGGACGCCCTAGGTAATCATGTTGGATCTGAGTTCACGACTGAACCATCAGTCCACTTCGTGGAGGAAAAAGTGCATGAATAGAAGTAGATATCTGAGACATCAGCATCTTCAAAGTCTGTAAAAGTTAGATCCGAACTACTGAAGTCGCCATCAATCAAGGTTGCAAAATTAAAATCAGCATTTGTAAAGTCGCTGTAAATGGCATAATTGGAGGTCAAATCTGCGAATTGGAAATTAACATTGATCATCTCAACGTTATTCATATACCCGTACGTTACTAAAGCATACCTGAAATCAGCATCGTGGAATTCACCGTTAGTCATACTTGCTTTTGTAAGATCAGCAAATCTAAAATCTGCATCATGGAAATATGACTGTCTTAGACTAGCCTCTTTCATATCAGCCATTTGAAAATCCGTGTTATTGGCATTTGTCTCAAACATGTAAACATCATTGAGATTCGCCATCTTGAAGTCTGCTAGCTCAAGATTTGCGCCGTCAAGCCGGGCATTGGTCATAATGCTGTAGTCCAAATCCGCTCCGCTCAAGTCAGCGTCGGTAAGAATCGCATTGGCCAGATTGATTCCTTCGAGATCGAGTCCTGAGAGATCCATGCCTGTTAGGTCAGCACCCGTGCAATTCGCCCATGGTCCAACCACACACGTTGTTGCATTCACAATTGTTGAATTCAATGACTGAATTTCTGACTGCATTGACGTTATCTGAGAAAGAAGAGTGAGAATGATGGTTTGATTTTCCTCCAAGTTTGAATTCAATGAGGAAACTTCTGTTTGTAAATCATTAATTTGCGTCTCAAGTTGGTTGAGATACGTTTCGTTTACATCTTGGCCATCTTCTCCAGGATCGCCTTGAGGTCCTTGTTGGCCTTGAGATCCTTGTTCACCTTGTAGACCTTGCTCTCCTTGAATTCCTTGTTCACCCTGAGGTCCTTGTTCACCCTGTGAGCCGTCAGTTCCCGTAAGACCTTGTTCACCTTGCAGACCCTGCTCTCCTTGAATTCCTTGTTCACCCTGAGAGCCATCAGTTCCCGCTTCACCTGTACAACCTGCGAGGGCTACAGTCGTCATCATTAATGCAAATAGAATAGTTTGTAACTTATTCATACAACTAAATGCAATTTGACGGCTATTGAACTATGCGTAAAATTAAGCCTCATAAGGAATCAATATGACTTGATTATTAGTTGCGGAGCAAAGGGCACCCCTTTGAAAAGACGCATTAGCAATGGGTACCCTTTGCTTATCCAATCTTACTTCAAATCTAGGCATTTGTTACGATGTTAATTCGCTTGTTGTTGATTTGAGATTTGTAAAGGAGGAATCCTAGTGTTCCACAAACCATCGGCGCAAACAACAGTGGCATGAGTGTTGTTGCCTGTGTTGCAGCGATGATCGAAAGGCCTAGGAAGCCTAGAATGCAACCGATTGTTGATGCGGTTGAGAACTCTCTTTTGATGTTGGCTATTGTTCTGTCCATGCCCTATACATCATCCAAGCGAGTATATTACGCTATGTTTTCAGGGGTGCCAATAGTGGTTTATTTTTGGAAGAAATAGTATCAGTATCGAACCTTCTTTCGAGTAATGGTTCTCCAAATTCGCTGTAGTGGATCATAATACCGATCAACAACACGTTCTTTGAGTTGAATAATTGCATCATCAGTGATCTGAATTCCAGCAGGACATACCTCTGTGCAACATCGAGTGATGTTACAGTATTCGATTCCGAATTCTTTCTTAATCTCAGGAACACGGTCTTCTGTATCGAGTGGATGCATTTCATACTGAGCAAGTCGAACTAAGTTTCTTGGACCAGCGAAGTCGTCAAACATCTCATGATCTCTTAGTACGTGACATGTGTTGACACAAAGGAAACACTCGATGCATTCACGGAAGTGTTGGACTCGATCAGCTTCCATTTGGTTAAATTCCCAGTTCATCTCTTCAGGACCATTGATTGGAGCAATCTTCTGGGCAATGTCGTAATTCCATTGAACATCTGTTACAAGATCTTTGATGTGTGGGAATGCCTTCATTGGACGAATCTCAATAGGTTGTCCTTCAGGGGTTTCAGCAACAACATCACTCATGCGAGTCATGCACATCAACCGTGGACGTCCGTTGATTTCAGCAGAACATGAACCACATTTTCCTGCTTTACAGTTCCAACGAACAGCCATATCAGGTTCTTCTTCGTGTTGAATGCGATGGACGCAGTCGAGAACTACCATTCCTTCATCGAGTGTAATTTCGTAATCTTTCAACGATGTTTCCCCGTCTTCACCACGAGCGACCTTGAATGCCTGCTTTTTTCCTTTCAATGACATTACTTGCTATCTCCTGCTTGTTTTTCAGCCCGTTCGGCAATCATGTCCTTAACTTCCTTGATTGCATCCTTGAGATCATCCCTCATCTCTTCTAAAGGCTCTTGTCGAATCTTTACTTCTCCTTCTTCCATCCAGATGATGTTCAGAGTCTTGCCCCAGTATTCATCCTCGGGTACGGGCATATCTTCACGAGTATGTCCACCTCTGCTTTCTTCACGTGTGAGTGCAGCAAGAGTACATGCTACGGACACGTCAGCCATATTGATTAAATCAAGTGCTTGATGCCATCCAGAATTGTAACGTCGAGATGTACCTGGGAACGATGCAAGCGCTCGCTTCTTGAAGTCACTAAGTTCAACGAGTGCTTCTTCGAGTTCGTCCTTCGTACGAATGATTCCAACTTTGTTCTGCATCATCTCTCGCATTTCGTCATAGATGACTCCCGGATTTTCTCCACCTTCTTTGCTAAGAGGTTGAATCATCTCTTTGAGTGCTTGCTGGACTTGAGCATCATCAATCGAAGGTTGAGCAAGGTCTTTCGAACGCTTTGAGGCGAACTCACCAGCCCGCTTTCCGAATGTGATTAAGTCAGACAGTGAGTTTCCACCGAGACGGTTTGCACCATGCAATCCACTTGCAGCTTCTCCACATGCGTACAAACCAGGAACAGTTGATTCCTGAGTTTCAGCATTCACGAGGATTCCTCCCATGACGTAGTGAGCCGTTGGACCAACTTCCATCTTGTCTTTGGTAATATCAACACCAGCCAATTCCATGAATTGATGGTACATTGAAGGTAATTTCTTCTTGATGGCTTCTGGACCACGGTGGGAAATGTCGAGGTATGCGCCGCCGTGTTC
>CAXDRT010000096.1:0-7079 GCA_963991835.1 uncultured euryarchaeote | reverse complement strand
TACAAACCGATGTCGATAAATACGCGGCTTTAGTGGGACAACTACCTAGGGCTCGTGGTCTAGGGGTTTATGACGTTGCCTTGACATGGCAAAGATCGAGAGTTCGATTCTCTCCGAGCCCACCAATGATTTACATTTGTAATTGAAATCACTAAGCATTATTTTAATAATTATTCAAATAATTAATCATCATGAATCAATTCTACATCCGATTCTTGTTGATCTTTCTTTATTTTGGATATAGGTTCATCTTCACCTAAATTGGAAAAATCAGTATTCCCTCCAGCCCAGGTTTGGATCTCATCAGTTTGTTGGAATTCTTCATCAAATGGCATAGAATTTGTTGATAATGAATATGCAGATGGATCAATTTCTCTCTCCTGCACACGTTGACCTGGTTCTGGTGCTTTTCTATCTTCAGTCGGAAGGGATGCATGAAATAGGCCACATTCTGGACATTTGAATGTCCCTCTTAGTTCAATAGTACCGCACGATGGACATCGTACTGTCTGTGTAAATATCTGTAAAGAATCTGTCAAATTCAATCCTCTGGAATAAACATCTCGTCCTGATAAGCCGTAATTTCATCGCCTGTTTCATCTTCTTCGATAGTTACAGTATCTTCGTCATCATCAAATTCTAGGATGGTTCCGTAGTATTCTTCTCCATCGATATCAACCCCAACGTAGGAACCTATGTCGAGTTCATCACTTTCAGATTCCTCTTCTGATTCCACGTTCTCATCATCAGACTCTTCCTCCGTTTCTTCATCCACTTCATCATCAGAATCTTCTTCATTCTTGTCATCAGAATCCTCTTCAGTCTTGTCTTGATCTTCAAGAGTCTCTTGAACATCAGCCTTATCTTCGCTAACTTCTTTCATTGCTTTGACACGAGCTCTCCATGAAGGTGCTAATACAAGATGTGTATACAAACTAACAATCAATCCGATTGTGGAAAGGGCCATGAGTATGATTCCATCAATATAGAATCCACCTGGCATTGAACTAGCGTCACCCGCCAGTGGTGTTAACGAATTTTTACAATCCCCAACTTGAATACTTGGTTCGCAAGGATATGCATCACCTTCTTCGATAACAACGTTTTGAGCATTCATCCACCCATTTCCATCATCTGTTTCCAGTAATACTGTACCTCCTTCACCATCAACGAACGGGAATAATCCATTTGCTAATGCCGCTACGATAATAATTGCTAATCCTGTGTGAATCAATGGCCAGAATACATCGTGCCATTTCTTTGACATGAAGCGTGTATGCCATTTTGTAGGGAATGTTTTGACAGTTTCAGCTTCTTCATCTTCGAGGCTTGCGATTGTATCTTCATGTGATTCAATGGAGTTCACGAATTCAATCATGTCAATATTGCCATCCGAATTTTCATCCATTGATTCCATCATGGCATTGAGTTCTTTATCACTCAACTCATAATCAAGGAATTTACCGAGTTTAGAACCCAATTCCGCCATTGTAATCATGCGATTTCCGTCCTCATCCATGTTGCCAAATGCAGTTGAAAGAGTAAGTTCTTGTTCGTCTATTGAATCTAATATGTCTTCATAAATTTGGGTCAGTGATCGAGTTGCTGAATCATCCGCTTCTTCTTCAGTGTCTTCGGATTCTTCTTCTTCAGCGTCTTCGGATTCTTCTTCAGCGTCCTCGGATTTCTCTTCTTCAGTATCATCAGATTCAGCAGAGGTTTCTTTCGGTAATTCTTCACCGCCGATTATGTTTTGGAGTTCTTCTAGATCAACGAGACTATCCCCGTCCTCATCAATTGCATTTACTAATTTTTCAACTTGGCTCGGAGGTAAATCAGCTAGATTAAGAGATAAGAGACCTGATTTTAATTCTTCAGAATCGATTCTACCATCGTTATTTGTATCGAACCTTCCAAAGAGGGTTTTGACATTCATTGAATTGGTGGCCATCCACGTGCGCAAGATATCGACGACATCATCGGCTACGAAGACTACTCCGCATTCAGCGCATTTAGTGGAATCAAGTGGCACTAGGGCATTACATGCACCGCATTCTCCTAAGGCTTCATCTGAGACACCAGAGAAGGAAACACCACACTCTGGACAGTTTTCAGATGTAATTGGCACGATAGCTCGGCAAGAACCACATTCTGCCATTGCTATATCTTCATTTTCGTCACTCATACTATCGTCTCCGGGTTAACTCAACACCTCGGCGATTATAATCCTTCATGATGATTTGAACGATGAAACCTATGTATCTCTTGTGTTCTGCCAAAGTCAAGGGGAGTAAATGTCAGGCCAGATTCATTCGTTCCTCTCTTGCTCAACAGAGGATTTTGTTTCAATTTTTGATCATTTCGATAATGAAGAAACCTCTCACAGAGTTTTTATTTCAAGACTCCCGCAACGTAGACTCGTCGAACATTTAGACATCTCGGACATAGAGTGTTATTGGCTTACAGATAGAGGGGATGAAGGTACCTTAGAACCAAGTTATCACAAAATATTAGCGCTGTTATCCAATAGATTTTCTAATCACAAAGGATCAATATTCCTAGAAGGTTTAGAGTGGCTTTCTTCCTTACATGGTTTTGATGAATTATTAGGATTCATACGCACATTATCAGATTCTATTCACAGGACGTACTGGAACCTCTATTTATCAATCGATCAAGAATCTTTTAGTTCAATTGAGTTTAATCAACTCATTAGAGAGGCTCCACAAATAACCATTGAAATTTCGGATAGTATATCACACATCAATGAGGATTCATCAATCCTTAATTCTCCAATAAAAGCAGAAGGATTAGAGGTTGAATTACATCAAGATGGTTCTCCGAAGTTAGTCATGTTAACGCGCTTGCCTGAAAATGGATTTTCTAAATCAATACTCCAGAGAAGAGTTCTCCAATGGCGTCGAATGGGATTGGATGTTTCTGAAATAGAGTCTGCCCTTTATTCATCCAATACACTTCTGATGTTCGATACATACACCAAAATCGAAGAAAAAGTACGACGTGCTGTCCAATTAGACAACTGGATATCAGAAAATGTGGAGGATTCCCAAGAGCGTTCAATTGCACAATTCAGAATACGTCAACTAACTGGCTTAGATGAGTTAGAAAGAAGATATTTCTCTAATTAATTTAGGAATCCGATTTGTTTCGGATTCGATCAACGAAATCCAAGCAGATTGTAGTAATTCAGTTGCAATCTTTCGTAATTCTGTACTCGTAGTTCTATCTGATATATCACCATCAACAATGGTATCAATACAACGAATCAGCACTTCTATTTGTTTTGAGGATTTATTATGCATGAAATGCAATCCTCTTCGTGCGACGAATAATTCACAAGCATATACTTCTGAAGCCCTTTGAACAGCTTGCAATAAATTCCAACATGCTGTTGAACCCATACTGACGTGGTCCTCTTGCCCAGCAGATGTAGGGGTGGAAAATGCAGTTCTTGGTGATGAATGACCATGGAGTTCTCCGAGAGATGCTGCTGCAGAATACTGAACGATCATCAAACCTGATTCAAGTCCTGCATCTTCTGCTAAGAAAGGTTTGATCGCTAATCTATTAGGATCTAACATTTGATCTATCCTGCGTTCGCTTATTGATGATATTTCAAATAACGATAACGACATCGAATCTGCTGTTAATGCCAAGATTTCCCCATGGAAGTTGCCTTGTGAGATGATTTCATGTCTACCTGGATTTGATATGTCTGGGAAAATAAGTGGATTGTCAGTAGCAGAATTCAATTCTGTATGAACAACTTCATTCAATCGCTGCAATGTTTCTTGTACAGCCCCATGCACTTGTGGAATACAACGGAAGGAATAGGGGTCTTGTACACGATTACAATTGTTATGATTAGTAAGGATGGTGGAATCCGATAAGATATTCCTGATTCTTTTGGAAACAAAGAGTTGCCCTGGATGTGGTCTAGATCGATGCACCCTCTCATCCATCGGTGTTATTGTGGATTCAGTAGCATCTATTGACATGCATGCAACAAGGTCGGAATACGTAAGCAAATTTTTCAAACGTTCCAATGCCAAACAGAGGAATCCTGTCATTTGACTGGTGCCGTTGATTAACGAAAGGCCATCTTTGGCACGTAGTGTAAGCGGGAGCAACTCACATTCGATTAACACATCTCTCGCTTGTCGTGTTTCATTTTCAAAATTCACAATCCCCTCGCCTATGAGACCTAATGCTAAGTGAGAAAGAGGAGCTAGATCACCACTCGCTCCTAAACTGCCTATTCGTGGTACAACGGGGTGGATTCCTTTGTTAAGAAAGGTCACAAGTTGGTTGATAACATCTGGATGGCATCCCGAATTTCCTTTCACCAGTGAATTTATTCGAACACACATCATCGCACGTACTTCTTCAACGGACATCAAATCCCCGAGCCCTGTTGCATGGGATCGAATTAAATTGAGTTGGAGCGTCTCAAGCTGCTCCGAATTTATTTGTGTGTTAACTAAAGAGCCGAATCCAGTATTGATTCCGTATACTACTTCTCCATCATTGAGTATACGATCAACAACTGAACGTGCATTTTGTACCCGAATCATTGATTCTTCTGCTATCTTTACTTGAGAATAATTTGAGGCAACTTCCATGACTTCAGAGGATGTGAGAGTTGTTCCATCGAGTGTAATAATTCGTTTATTCATGTTAATCACCTTTGAATAAGTCCTCTAAAAGATCTCTATTGACAGAATTTGGTAATGTCACGTTCAGTGATTGATTATCGTTCATAGCTTCTTTGATTGATGCTATTGCTCCAGCATTTCGAGCCCATGCTCTACGGGCTACACCGTTATTTACATCCCAATGAAGCATCGATTGCAGTCTCCTTTTGGAATCCATAGAACCATCAATAACCATTCCAAAACCACCATTCATCACTTCTCCCCAACCGACTCCTCCACCATTGTGAAGACTAACCCATGTAGCACCACGTATTGCATCACCAACAAAGTTCTGTACAGCCATATCGGCTGTCCATTTTGAACCATCGCGGATATTAGCGGTTTCTCTGTAAGGAGAATCGGTACCGCTTACATCATGATGGTCTCTTCCAAGAATTACAGGTTTCGAGATTCTACCATCAGCAATAGCGTCATTAAAATTCGTTGCAATTGCATTTCTCCCTCGTTCATCAGCATACAAAATACGGGCTTGAGAACCTACGACTAATTCATGAGATTCAGCTTCCTGTATCCACTTTATGTTATCTCTGATTTGTTGTTTTACATCATCATCATTGGTCGATTGGTATAATTCTGTAAGAGTGTCAAATGCTATCTTATCCGTCATCTGCAAATCCCCTGCTAAACCAGAAGAGCATACCCATCTGAATGGTCCGAACCCTCTGTCGAAGCATAATGGACCCATGATATCTTCAACATATGAGGGGTACTTGTAATCTCCATTTTTATCAAAAATATCGGCTCCTGCACGGCCAGCTTCAAGTAAGAAGGCATTACCATAATCCCAGAAGAACATGCCTTTTCCAACCATGGAATTTATCGCTGTCACATGCCTCTTGAGCGTCGATTTCACTTCTGAAGCGAAGTGATCTGGATTGGTATGCATCATTTCTTGTGATTCTTCAAAGGAAAGATTGGCTGGATAATATCCTCCTTGGTATGGATTGTGCAATGATGTTTGGTCGCTCCCTAGATGCACCATGACATCGCGTTCTACTAAACGCTCCCATAATTCAACGATATTTCCAATATATCCAATCGATGTACCAACTTTATTTTTCGCTGATTGAAGCATCAAATCAATTGCTTCGTCAACATCTTCAGTTATTTGTTCAACCCATCCTTGAGAATGACGCTTTCTTGCTGCAATGCCATTCGATTCCGCTACAATGCAAGAAACACCTGCTATGACTGCTGCCTTGGCTTGTGCACCCGACATCCCTCCCAATCCAGATGTGACAAAACATAATCCTCCTAGGTCACCATTAACGGGCACACCAAATTTCATTCTTGCCGCATTCATGAGTGTAATTGTAGTACCGTGAACAATTCCTTGGGGGCCAATGTACATGTAAGAACCCGCAGTCATTTGACCGTATTGTGTTACGCCCATAGCATTCAATCGTTCATAATGATCAACCGTTGAGTAATTAGGAATCATCATGCCATTTGTAACAACTACTCGTGGTGCGTTTTTATCTGAGGGGAACAATCCAAGTGGATGACCTGAATAGATGACAAGGGTTTGCTCATCTGTCATTTTTGAAAGGTAATTCATAACGAGTAAATATTGAGCCCAATTTTGGAATACAGCACCATTGCCCCCATAGGTTATGAGTTCGTTTGGAAACTGTGCAACCAATGGATCGAGATTGTTATCGATCATTAACATGATACCTGCAGCTTGTAAAGAGTTGGCCTGGTACTGATCAATTGGTAATGCACGAATCACGCAATCAGGTCGGAATCGAAACATATAGATTCGACCATATGTACGTAATTCCTCTAGAAATTCTGGACCGAGTATCGCATGATGAATTTGAGGGAAATATCTCAGCGCATTTTCAATTGCTAACTTTTCTTCTGCCTTAGAAAGCACTTGTTTGCGAACAGGTGCGTGGTCAAGAGAGGAATCCAAACCTGGATGATTTGGCAACTCCGAAGGAATCCCCCGATGTATCATCGCAATTCGTTGGACCTCATCCATAGACGTGCGTAGGATTGATGGCCTTTGAGGATTGTTCACAACTCAACCCTTCGACGGATTCAAGAATAGGTCGCCTATGGGTAAACAATGACTGATGTGAATCAACGCGATGTTATTGACTCGAAGGAGGTTCAACGGTCACATAATCAGTCATTCAACGCTGTACTTGGAAGCACGATTGCCGTATGTATCGTGTTCCTATTCGTTTCAGCTGTATTTGGTGAATACTTCAAAAATATGTCATCAAATGGGACCTCGGATAATGGGCTAGAGAATGAGAATGTTCCAATCTGGGAGCGATACCTCGAAGATTACGTAGTCGATACTGATTTTGGTTATGTCATGGAAGAGGGTCC
>CAXDRT010000095.1:0-7089 GCA_963991835.1 uncultured euryarchaeote | reverse complement strand
GCTCGTGGGCTCGGAGATGTGTATAAGAGACAGACTGAGGCATCCGTTGGTGTACCGCTAATTGTGCACGTGTTGTTGTCGATGAACAAGCCATTAGGAAGATCAGGGGAAGTGCTGCAATTTGTTGCTGAATTTACTTTATCCATACTCCTCGTCAGGAATTTGTACGATGTATCGACCCATGTTGGAGTCGAAGCGGTGTTTGTGGTTCCATCTCCAATGTTTCCTTGTGCATTACGACCCCAGCAGTACATCGATCCATTATCAATCAAAGCACAAGTTGCATCGCCTCCTCCGTCAAGCATCAACTTCGTTTGATTCAGGGCAAAGGGAGATGTGTAGGCCGATGACCCTCCAGTCGTTCCATTTCCGTGTTGGTTTGCGTTATTGCGGCCCAAACAATTCACAGAATTATTGGAAAGAAGGGTGCATGAGTGATCTACACCAGTGCTTACAGAAACCGTTGTTCCAGGCATGTTCGCAACATGTGTTGGTTTCAATAGGTCCCCTCCACTTGAAACAGATCCGATTTGGCCATACGCATTGGCTCCCCAACACATTACTGAGCCGTTATTCAAAAGAGCGCAGGTAAAAGCATGATCACTTTCGATAGCGATAGCAGGTGCGCCAAGTGGGATTGTAAGTGTTGGAGTATCTCGGTCGGTTGTGGAATTATCTCCAAGCTGGCCGTCTGTGTTTAAGCCCCAGCAAGCGACTGTTCCATCTTCCAAGAGAGCACAATGGTGACTGTCTCCACTTGTTAACGCCACTGCCTTATTCCCGTTAGGTAACGAAGCTGTGGGTGTGGGAGAAAAGCGAGTAGTAGCTCCTTGGCCATCACCGCCGCCTCCATAGAGACCATCTCCCCAGCACGAGACACTGCCGTTGTCAAGAATAACGCATGCCCCTTGATTGGCTGTAGAGACCTCGATAGCGTATCGACCGGCTCCTAAAGAGTCGGTCAAAGTCGGTGTTGTTGTTGGGGTACTACCGACAGTGTTGACAGAACCCAGTGCTCCATATGAAAAAGCGAAGCCCCAGCAGGCAACTGAACCGTTTCCAAGGAGTGCACAGGCAATATATCGGCTTGCATCGAGAGCAACGGCTTTTTCATTTCCAGGCATTGGATTTGTAATCTGTGGAGAGAGTATATCAGTAGCTGAGTATGATCCCAATGTCCCCCAATTGCTTTCTCCCCAACAAGCAACGGAGCCATTCTCGAGTATAGCACAGGAAACTCGGTTGCCGATTCCAAGGTGTTTGGAAAGAAGCTGTGGATTTGCAATGGCAGCATCATAGTCGAACGTGATGTTCGTCATCGGCATGTCGACGGAGAGTTCAGCACCATCGGCGCTTGCTGTGAAGTTACTTGATCCTGAACCGCCAGTTTCAAGCACGTCATTGATTTGTTCAAGCCTCTGTTCACCGTTTGTCAACGAATTCATTGAATCGAGATACCCAACTTGAGTCATCGTGATCATGAGAATGACAAGGACGATTGCTTTGTTCAAATTTGCAGAGACTGCGCTGGACATGGCCGTTTTACCGAGAGGAGATTAATAGCAATACGCCCTTTAATGACTGGGTTTTTGACTGGGATTCGAGTTCACAGGTTCCAACAACAGGTCACTTTTTGTCAATATTAGACATCCTGCGGTCCAATTCCTCTTCGAATTGAACCCATAACTCCTGTTCAATCTGTTGCCTCAAGATGGGTTCAAGTTCACTTTGGATTTGTGGTGCGATTTCATGAACCAATTCATCCCTCACTCGTTGCTCAGTTTGCTGTTCGACGAGAGTGATGGTATGTTGAACATCTGCCTCTGAATACATCTGATCACCTTGTTCTGCAGTCGCCCTAAGCACCTCTGCTTGTACGATCTGATTGATTTGATTCATTAGTTTGTCAACAACACTCAATTCCCAATGTTCTCTTGGGTTAGGAACTTCCATCATAGCGACCTCTTTTTGCAGTGTTTGAACAACTCTTGCCCTGATTGGATTTCCGATTTTGAAGTCTCTTGCTCCTGATACAAACCCGATAAGTGCTTGCAGCCATTCATCTTCATCCATCAAAGAGCCGCAGCCTGGGCAATTGATGTGATCATCAGGAAGAGATGCGGAGGAATCGTTCTGTTCACGAGTAGGTCGATTTCTACGACGTTTTGGTTCGGGCTGTTCGTCAATATCAAACGACACCTTTGAGCCAAACGTCTTATCTCTCATTTCAGTATGAAATTAATTATTAAAGATAAAAAGATAACTCCTGCAAAACGTTTTCATGAACGTATTTAGAGGGTGCTTTCGTTATTCCGTAGTCGTTATTGACGACGATATTTTGGCGATAGCATCGTATTTTTGCTGCTGGCGTTGCAGTTTCTTTTTCTGGACAGCGTCGAATAATTGCATGGCAATATCGAGATCATTTCGTTGCTGTCGTTCTTGCAAATCCAGTTCTTTACTGCGAAGAATGTCGAAGACTTCTGCCTTTGATTCAGCTTTAACTCGAGATTGGTGGGTTTCGTTCTCAAGATTACTGCGTTTGTTTTCCCATTCAGCTTCATCGACTGTCCCTTGTGCTTTGATGCGTGCAAGTTCTGGTTCAACCTTCGCTCGCTCGTTTGCTGAATCATTCATCGCTTGCGCTCGAGCATTGTACTCAGCCCGTCGTTGATGATGGCCAAGTTGTGCATCGAGTTCGACTTGATCTCGGTCTGCTTGAATGGATGCATGTTCGGCCATGTTCGTAACGTGTTCACGTTCTGCTTCAAGACGAACCTTATCGGATGCATTCCAGGTGATGTAGGAATGATCAATGGTCATGCCAAACGATTCAATCGTGCGACGCAATGCCATACAGAGACCAATGGTTGTGTTTTCATCGGCTTGATCTTGAACAAGTTCATCATTCGCATGACGCTGAATAATTTTTGACATGTAGGCTTGTGCCTCATCGATGATAAGACCTCTGATGTATGAGGTTCGTATCTCCATGATGCCTTTTGCTGGAAGTTGAATCAAACGAGCAATGTTCTCTCGAGTTGCATGAACTCGAAGAGAAACCTCCCCTCTCAGCGTTTGATGATCACTGGATTTGGAAACAAACGGCAGGTTGAATGTGTAAGGGCCGAGGAAGGCAAAGAGATAGGACCTCTGTCGCTTTCCACCAAAGACGCGACGAAGCATCGACGTGGTTGGATTGGCTCGCATGACTTGTTGGGTCACAATTCCAGAAACCCTTCCATTTTCAAGAACAACACAAACTTCGTTTGGCCGAAGTACAATGGGCGTGTTCTTTGGTAGTTCTTTGTCATGGACAAATCGTGCGATAATGTCCGGTTCTTCTCTCCATCTGTATGTTTCTCTTGTCATGGTTTCACCTTCAGTTTCTGCTCCTCATGCCGTCAAGCAGCATATTGCGTTCGAGGAAATGGCGTTTTGCTTTGCTGATGACACCATCAATGATGTCGAGATCTGTGTGACGAGTATCAACATGGGTTGCTAAAGTAGCTCCAAGATGTTGACTTGCATGCTCCAACATGGTGATGGTTTCACGATCATGTCGAATCAATTTCTTGTGCAGTGAACGATTCATTCTGCGTATCCCGTCGTGCTTTGGGCGTGATTCCCCAGCCACTGCATATTGGGCATCTTCCGCAAATGATTGCAAATTATGCAATATGGATTGTATTCTATCCATTTCGTATTTTTCATTATTCACATAGGATCGAAAGAGCCATCGCTCAACTTGATGATGAAGATGATTAACACGTCTTCGAACATCTTCTCGTACGGCTCTATCCGTAACACGTACCCTTGATTGCTCATAGCCATCATAAGCAGAAATTAACACTTTCATTCCATTTACTGCTGCAGGTATTGCCAATGATGTTGGATCCATATAGAGACATATGTCTCTGGTCGGTCTTAACAGTATTGCTTATTTCTTGAAACCGCGCTTTCGAAAGCCCCCACTTTGGGATTTATTGCTTCGATTGCCTGATTTTCTCTGAGAACGTGCTCTTCTGTCACCTGTTTTGGGACCTGCAGCTTGTTGTTCTTGTTCAGATGCTCTGCGATCTTTTTGCATCTGTCTCCAGACGCCACCAATGAGTTGCATGACCTCTTCCTTGCTGTTGGCACCGATGGATTGTTTCGCACCAGTACTGCTGACCCATAGTCGGCCTTCCTTTCCGTAAGGTCGACGAGGATGAGAGGTTCCTTCTTCTCGCTTGATCTTCTTGAGGCCCACTTTACGTGCAGCAAGATAGAGACCTTCGAGATCGGGCTTGAGGACTGAAGCATCTTTTGGAACACGTCGACCACTACGTCTCGACGTCTTTGCATTGAAGTAACCAGGCCAAACAGAAATTCGGTCAGGATTGTGTTCCATTGTCTCGCCTCATTGAAAGGGTGAGGTGGGAAGGTATGAACCCAACGATGTGGGGGCTTCACTCAAGAAGAACGCCGTTAATGACGCCATCTTTGCCAGGTCGGGATGTGATTCTGACGTTGCCTTCACTGGTTTCAATGACTGCACCCTTGACGAGGATGTTTCGACGAACGTAGTTCGGGTCGGATTCGTTTTGAATCACGTTGTTGATTGTAGCATTGACAGTCTTACCTGTCTTTGGATTGTTGACTGAAACAGTGTTTGCAGCCATGACACGGACCATTTTGTTGCCACCAGCTTTGCGGTAGACCTTACGTCGTGCTTCGCCAACGAGTGCGAATTGCTTCTCAGTCGAGATTTCAGTCGAGCGCTTTCCTCGTGCTCGAACTCGTCGTCCACCGCTTGGTTTTTTTCTGGAAACTCCGTGCCACTGTGCCATGATAGTCACTCCTTGCAGGCCACCGACTTGACTGGCGTATATCAAGGCAACCCTTAGCGACAACGGCCAGAGTAGAAGGAAAGCAATTCACCATCAGCGGCTAAAAGACGTGCCTCAATCACGTCACTAGGCTGTAATTGAGCAACGCCTTGAGGGGTTCCAGTGAACAATAAATCTCCTGTTGAAACAGGGGCCCATTGAATCAAGGATTGGATCTGTTGAGCAGGTGTAATGCTCATTTCACTCAAGGAGGCTTCTTGCCATCGTTCTCCATTGACATCAAGTTCAATTTTAGGAGCAGTCTTTGGGTCACTAAGTGCCTCTGCTCCCAATCGCCATGGATAAAACGAGCCAAGCACTGCTGCTTGTCGAAACGTCTTGCCTTTCGCCCACGGTAATCCATCAGCACGTAGAGTGGATTGGGCTGCTCTATCTGTGAGATCGAGACCAACTGCAATCGCTTCAATATCACCATGTTGATTCAATCGAGCAACGCATTCAGTCTCGATATGTACTTCTCCTGGATGAGTCGAGACATGCAGTTCACTGGATTCGGTTCGGCATCCGTCTGGTTTAACGAAGAAAATAGGTTCAATTGGAGCTTCGTTTCCTAATTCCTTTGCGTGGGCTTCGAAGGTTCGGATGGTGCACCAGACGGCCATGAAAATGCCACATGTTGTCGGTTCTTGAAGGCGAAGGGTGAAACGGGTCAATCCATTGGAGGGTTCATGGGCAAAGAATTCCAAATCAAAAAGCGACGACCTGTTCGACGAAAGAACATCGCTCCATTGCTCAAAGACTTAGAAGAAGCATTAGATATTGACCTCAATGTTGACGGTGGTTTTCTTGAAATGGCTACCTATGGTTCATGGCAACTGGTCTTCGTCGATAAGATTGCAAAAACGATTGAAATCAGCGATGATGAGGGTCAGCGGTGGGCGTTTCTTACGCTTCGTGGATTCCTTGAACATCCTGATGCGAAGCGTTGGGTTGCTGTTGATCATGGTGCAATTCCATTCTTGATGAATGGAGCAGATTGTATGGTCGCTGGTGTTCATGCTGCTGATGAATCCATCGAAGTTGGAGATTTGGTCTGGATTCGAGACAAGGAACATGGACGTCCACTAGCATTAGGATGGGCTACCATGTCTGGCAAAGAAATGGTCGAATCAGCCAAGGGCAAGGGAATCAAGACCCTTCATTGGGTTGGCGATGAGCTTTGGGATATGGAACCTTGAGAAGGAAAGTGAAAAAGATAAGCGGTGTGTAGGATTATACCATGCGAACCGTTTGGACACTCATGATTGTCGCTCTCTTAGCAGTCTGTAGCGCCTCTAGTGCACATGGCAAGGACGCTGGCGAGGATACTGGCCCGAATACTGATGAGACCCCTTTCTCATCCTATACGGCAACGTCACCTTCAGTCTCTGGAGATACGTGGTCATTGACTGTGGTCATGGACCAAGCTGTCAAGGACAACAACACAACCTTTGAGATCACCACACAAATCTGCCTCAACTCTGGTGTATGCGATCCACCTGTCGTCCAACAAGTAACTGTTGAAGACTTGACACATACCACATCACTTACACCTCCAGAAGACCATTCATACGTCAACTGGCGAGTCAAAGCAATGTACGAAGATGACACAACTGAATACTTCCCTCAAGGCGCATGGTATACGATTTGGTCAAGTTGCTACCAAGATGACGGAACCTACTACGGTGTTGATGCTGATGGAGACAGTTGTGCTGAAATCAAAGCAGATGAAGGCTTCTTGCCTGGATTTACACTCGTTCCTGCCCTTACAGCAGTTGGTCTTGCAATCGCATTAGCACGACGTGATTAAGCGGTTGTAAACTCAACGAGTCGCTCAAGGAAGCGACGATGTTCACTGCCCCACATTTGCAGAATGACTGAAAGACCAGAACGGTCATCATTGAGTCGTCCTTCAACGAATCCAACACGATCTAGGTCGCTATGAACAAGCGGAAGATGTTCGTGTTCAATCTTGATGAGTAAACCTTCTTCATGTTTAGATATGCTTGTTGCATAGTAAGTTATGCTATCCTCATTAATATCGAATTCGACGCGTCTCGAAGAAAGGAACGCCTCGACTCCAGAGAAGAGTGCTTCAACATCGATGGCTGCCCCATCCATCTCAGCTCCATACGAAGCAAGGAACGGCAAGTCTGTTGCGTTCTGCTCCATCAAATGATCAAGACCTCGAGGAATCTCTTCATCGGCCATCCTAACC
>CAXDRT010000094.1:0-7156 GCA_963991835.1 uncultured euryarchaeote | reverse complement strand
TAGGAAAATATTTTGATTACTCATTTAAAATCTGGACACGTATATGATCCTCAAAATAAAATTTTTAATATAAAAAAAGATATATATATTGAAGATGGTAAAATTATTGATAAAAAGAGTATTCGTTCAAAAATAGATAAAGTTATTAATTGTGCTGATAAAATAGTTATGCCTGGAGCTATAGACTTACATACTCATATTGGAGGGGGTAAAGTCAATATCGCAAGATTGATGTTAGAAGAATTTCATAACGAAGCAGATGGTAATTATGACTCATCATCAATCATAGCACCATCAACTATAAAAACTGGTTTAAAGTATATTGAAATGGGTTATACGAGCTGCTTTGAACCTGCTTTATTACCGATTAATGCTAGACAGGCGCATGCTGAAATGGCAGACATACCTTTTATTGACAAAGGTGGATATGCATTGCTTGGAAATGATGATTTTTTCTTAAGTCTACTAAAAAATAAAGCTAGTCAATCAATGATAAATGACTATGTGGCATTTATTTTAAAGGCTACCCAGTCCCTAGGTATCAAAGTGGTCAATCCAGGCGGTATTAATGCTTTTAAGTTCAATCAACGAGCTTTAAATGTAGATGAGAAATCTAAATATTATGATATCACGCCTAGAGAGATTGTTTCTAAACTAACAAGAGCAATTTATGATTTGGGGGTACCTCATCCTCTACATGTACATTGTAGCAACCTTGGCATCCCAGGAAATTTTTTGTCAACAATAGAAACAATTAAAGCAGCTAATGGCTTGCCTATCCATTTAACTCATATTCAATTTCAAAGTTATGGTAACAATGGGGATAGAGGGTTTTCCTCCGCAGCTGTAGAAATCTCAAATTACTTGAACAAAATTGAGAATTTAACATGCGATGTAGGACAGATAATGTTTGGTCAAACGGTAACCATGTCCGGAGATAGCATGTCTCAACATAAAAATCACAAACATGCTCACCCAAAAAAATGGATGTGTATGGATATTGAGTGCGAAGCAGGCTGTGGTGTAGTTCCATTTAAATATAAAGATAAAAGTTTTGTTAATGCTCTTCAATGGGCGATAGGTTTAGAAATATTTCTTCTTGCTGAAGATCCATGGAAAGTTTTTTTAACTACAGACCATGTTCCAATTGCAAGTTGACATATCGAAAAGAGGCGCTCAACTTCTAAGGCCTGGAGGCAATATGGTTTACTCAACGTGTTCACTCGATCCGACTGAAAACGAGGCAGTCATTGCTGAATTACTCCGCCAATGCCCTTGGCTTGAACTGGTCGATATCGATGATTCAAAGGTCGAAGGATTGACTTGGCACTGTGGATTAACAGACTGGGAACAAATCGATGAAGAAGGAAACATCGCTGAAGATCGGACTTCCGTTCCCTTCTACAAGCCTCAATATGACCCTCCAACCGAGCAAGATATTCTTGATGTGTTGCCGTATTGTCGTCGACTCTATCCTGCTGATAACAACACGGGTGGCTTCTTTGTCGCAATGCTTCATCATCGAGAAGAAGCAACACCTGAAGGCGTTGCTCGAACCTTTGTCGATAAGTTAGCGCATCGAAAAGCGGAAAGCGGTTGGGAGCCACGTCAGTTGGAGGCACCTCCAAATAATCGCCATACTGTTCTTCAAGCAAGTGATGAAGAAATCCAGGAAGTTCTCGAACAATGTCAATTGAAACAAACCGACTATTCGTGGTGGAGAAGAGGAAAGAGAATGGCCATTGCCCCGCAAATCGTCTACGAACGTATTTGGTCAAAAGAGACACCAAACAAGCGTGGAAACAGATGGCCTGGCGGAAGTTTCCACCCATTGCAAGTTCTCCATGTTGGATTGCCTGCCTTTGTTGTAAAGGGTGGTCGCTGGCGAGCACGTCAGGAATCAATTCCTCTCATTTATCCACATCTTTCGGATGACATTCTCGTTATCGATGAAGTCATGTTGCAACGATTGTTGCGAGATGAAGCACCTACTCGCGAAGAATTTGCTGAAGCCTACAAAACAGAACTATCCTCTGGAGCATTATTGGTTCGCATCAAACATTCAACTGGAGATTTGATCATCAGTGCATGGTGCGGAACTCGAATCACCTTGATGCTCAATAAGGCTGAGCGTCGTTTGCTTGAAATTCGTTTGGGAATGGAGGAAGAGGAATGAAGCGTTGGCTTTTGTTTGCTCTTGTCCTCCTTCTACCATTGGCGTCCGCATCTACCAGTTTGCATTTGGAATGGGAACTGGGAGAACAAACAGATGTTGAGCATCGATACGTTGAACACTTTCCTGACCAAACGATGCAATGCGAAGACTGCAATCCAACAAATGACGGCGATGTTGTCGTTAACTGGTGTAGGCACAGTGAAACGACGGGTTCAGATTGGCCAGATGATGATGCGAATCTACGCGCTGGAACAAACGGGATTGAGCTTGATCAAACAGCCTCGCTCATCAATGGAAATGGCGAAGATACTCGTCAGCACCTGGTCGACTTGACAGGAACACTATCGATTCGTTCAGATTATGAAGACCAATACTACTTCGTTGCAAACATGACCTTTACACCAACAGTTGAACTTCGAGATGATGCTTTGATGCAAATTCTGTTTATCGATCGTGATGCAACAGACCAACATGGAAGAGAACTCACCTCATTGGTTCGTGATATGACTTCTGATGTTGGCTTCTTTACCAAGGCGAACAACTCTTCAGCGGTTGATGTTGAAGTCTCCTTTGAGCATCTGTCAGCAGCAGGTGTTGACCTTTCACAAGAAGCACATGGATGGCGCGTTATCTTCGTCGTTCTTGGAGCTGAAGACAATGCAACAGGCCAACCTGGCGTTATTGCCATGTACGAAACGGTGGTTCCAACTTCTACGGAAGACCTCACCGTTCTTGACCATCTGCCGCCGCTTGCAATGATTATCGTGGCTGCTTTCATCATCGGCTCAGTTATTCGTGGCTCTCTCAATCAAGAACATGGGCTACCAGAAATACGGGCGTTATGGAAGGATTCGAAAGATCCTGTCGTCCGTATTGAGATTCTAGCAAAAAAGAAATTGATCACAATTGAAGGCTGTGAGGCGATTGCTCCTTGGACCATGCGTGGGGGCGTCAAGCGAAGCAAAATCGAGCCAGGTGAAGCATTTACATTCGAGGTACGTCTCAAAAAATGGCATCGCCAAGGACTTCTTATTCTACTGAAAATGGATGTCGAGAGTCTTGGTGGATGGACGCAAAACATTCGCCTACCCGGTCGCAAAGACGAGGAACGAAGCGTTGAAGTCGAAGCCTGATAACGGCCAACTATGCAACTCGATGATACCGACCGACGGCTCCTAGCTGTTCTGCTTGAAGATGCGCGTATCAGCCAACGAGGACTTGCTCAGAGGATTGGAGTTGCACAAGGGACCATCACCAATCGATTACGTCGATTGGAAGAACTCGGTGTCATCAAAGGCTATACTGTCCTCTTAGAACCTGAAAGTATTGGTTGGACGATGACGGTTATCACTGGGTTACGAATCGAGAAAGGTTCGATGATCAACGTTCAACAGAACATTGCTGCAGATCCTCGAGTCTTCGCTGTTTACGACGTAACGGGCGACTATGATTCGATGGTTCTGGCTCGCGTTCAAAGCAGAAAGGATTTGGATGATTTGACGAAGACTGTCTTCACCCTCAAAGGCGTACAGCGCTCATTTACTCAAGTTGTACTCAACACGGTTAAGGAAGACGGAAGAGTGCTTCCACCTGTGATTTGAGAACCGCTTATTCAACGGTCTTGACTTGTATGCTCCACTGCTTTCTGCTCTTGACGTATCTGCTAGATGTGATTTCCACATCATGAGCTGAGTTCACTGCCATGGTCGCATCCTTTAGCGTCCATTCCATTTCGGTCATTTTATTGCGCCAGTAGACCCCTGTAATCTTCTTATTCAAGCGAAAGACAATGCCTTCATGTTCTCCAGTGAGATGATTGATAACTCTTGCCTGACGTACAATATCTCCTTCTTGTGGCGCTGAGTATTCAGCAGCCTCGTTGGCTTCACTCGCTTTGGCTTTCTGCTTCGCTATCAGTTGAATTTTTGACCAATCTTGGAGTTCAGTATATCCAAATGTAATCGTGGCAAGATCCTCGTATGGGTGCTCCTCATCGCTCATTTCATGAGGATTGTACAAGCCGACTAAATCTTCGTATTCCAAATCGATAACTTCGACACGGTCTCCCTGACGTGGGATGAGTTCTCCAGTAAATTTTGGTCCTTTGAACAGTGTTGACCACCACCCGCGCGCATTAATGATTCGTAATTCGCAGTATTTTTTCCTCCAATCTCGAATGATTCGGGGTGAAGTAAGGTCGCCTTCATGTCTCGCTTCATTCGGAAATTGGATGCTGTCCCAGGTTCCAAACATGGAAAGAAGTGCATTCAGCGCTTTGATCGTTTCTGCATCAAATTCATCAAAATCTTCTCGCGGTTGGCTAAGGATTTCTTTCACCTTCTTCTTCGAGTCGGCTACAAATGAACCCGTTATTGCCTTAGGTTGAACAGATTCCTTGACTTCACCATTTCCAACACAAGCCAAAACCGTCTCGATAACATCACTCTCGAGAACAATGCCTACCTCTCGAGAAATCTCTCGGAATCGGCCTACTGCTTCTTCGAGTTTTGCAAATGTCCACCTGCGTGACTGCCCATTTTGATACAGAACATGGTCTTCCATTGTGATCTCCCCGTTGTAGTTCTTGACTTCAATAAAGACGATTCTATCGTTCATGAGAACGATAAGATCTGCCTCTCTTCGACTTCTTCCTTCAATAATTTGATTGATTCGGGCGGAATGAAATACCTCGACTACGCCGCTAATTTTTCGAACGTACTCAAGGAGATCTCGTTCTGATTTTGTTGCTGCAAGTTTCGCAAAATCCGGCTTTGGATACGGTTTGAGGTCTCGGGCTTTCAACCACCGATAATTCTTCAGAAGCCCCATGGTGATTGTTCTGAGAGGACAGTATTTGAACTTCAACCTTGAATTCTATGAATCCGATGTTAAGGGTTCGTCGCCCCCCATATAAGGCATGAGTGCTCCTGCAAGACCACCAAGGCTCTCGACGACGCGGGTTTCGGGTTTCAGTGTCTTCATGAGGACGCGTCGTAATTCTTCGTCGATTTGAACATCAAAAGATTCGAGTCTCCGACGAAGATTTGATTGCAATCTACCTCCGGTTCGATCCCAATCCATAAGCAGCGTCATCGTGGCTTTCCCCTCGTTGGTTCGAGTTCCGTATGTTTCATACAAATACGCAACTAAACGGTCCATTCCCCATCCTCTGTTCACGACTTCGAGAGGTCCTGTAAACCCAAGACGTTTCAGCGCAATTTTGTCCCGAGGACCTTCGATAATGATCGCAAATCGTTCATCACGATTTCGTAAACGAGCCGCTCCAAGAGCCGTTCCAGCTTTCTGAAAACGTTCGATGGTGTTTGGTGAATTATTCATCTCCAAAGCCCCTTAAACGCCTACTGGCCTGATGACATGTCAGTGGTTTAGGTTTTTCAATAAACGTATTGATTCAAAGGGAAAGAACATACGTTCATATGAAAGAAAATGAGAGGAAAGAATTTCAATCTAGTGCTTGCTTTACGCCAATGCTTAAAGTAGGCTTTACCGCCCGTTTAATCAGGGTGGTACTATGCCAGCGGAAGATACCGTTTTCTACGTCCTTTATGACAAGTTCATGTTCTGGTCGATTCTTGTCGCCATATTCACATTCGGTTGGCTGTTTACAGCAATTTTGAGATATCGCGACGGTGTTGAACCCGATACAACTGATATCGACCACATCGAAGTTGGGGCGTTCCCTGTCGAACGCCACAACACTCCCTTGGAGCTGATGTTTTACCTCCTGCCGACCGTTCTCGTCGTCTGGCTTACTGTCATGGCACTCGGTTCAAATTCTGCTGTTTGGAACTTTGACGAAGATGAAGAAACGTTTGACATAACAGTCAACGCTTACCAGTGGTATTTCGAGTTCGTCTATGAAGAATCGCTCACTTGGGAAGATACGGATACTGGCATTATCGTTGAGTGGAATTCGACAGCAGAAACAATGCGAGTCACTGCAGATCCAACTACGGCCGCTTCTTCGATTGAAGTAAAACTTGGAGCTGTTGAAAGTGAACTCTTCTTCAACGACGACGGTGTTTCTGCAAAGCCGAATACAGAATACAATCCGTATCAACACAATCATGTCAAAGTCTACGACGCTGACGACGTACTCCTTCACACATGGGAGCACATCCCTATTGGCCACAAGCTGATTACACCTTCAAACCCGATGATTATTCCATGCGATGAAATCATCATCGCCAACATGCACTCCAGGCCAGTCGACGCTTCCGATACTCGAAACATTGGTGTCCAACATGCGTTCTGGGTCCCAGAATGGGGCATGAAGGAAGACTTCGTACCTGGATTGGAAAGTGGTACAACGCTCGGATTTATTCCGGATGATGCTGGTACATTCCCAATCCGTTGTGCCGAGTACTGTGGAATGCAACACTCGATCATGACTGGTGAAGTGATGGTTGTCGCCCGTGCTGGATTGACCTGTGACGAAGATACTGGAGTCACGAAGAGTGGTTCAAGTTCAGCGAACAATTACGACGGAAGTGGAATGTAATGAGGCGTCGCACTATCGCACTTCTCGGGCTTGTTATCGCCTCATTGATGCTCATCCCGCAATTCAGTGCAATGCCTGGAGGGATTGGGCAAGGAGCAAACGCTGGATGTTCGTGTCACGCCGGAGGTAACGATGGTTCGACAACAATTCTTGTTGAAGGATTACCTGAGGTTTACAACGCAAGTGAAACCTACACATTCACAATCACACTCGTTAACGACGATATGTCATACTACGGCAACAAAGATCCTGCGCAAGGATGGAGTGGCGTTCAGGGTGGATTCCGTATTATCGTCGACGGTGGCGGAAGTGTCACAACTGTTGATGAATCCTACAGCCAAATATTGCAAGGTGGACTCACACATACCGATGACGGAAACAAATTCCGTTCCTGGGATTTTGAATTCTCTGCACCTGGAAGTGATACAGGTACGACTGAAATCACCATCATTGGAAAC
>CAXDRT010000093.1:0-7188 GCA_963991835.1 uncultured euryarchaeote | reverse complement strand
ATACGGCGACCACCGAGATCTACACAAGGAGTATCGTCGGCAGCGTCAGATGTGTATAAGAGACAGGTATACGGGCTGTGTTGTTTGCTGCAAGGAAGTTGCTTGCAGGTTGGTTAGCATGGTTACAAACAGGTGCTGTCTCTGTAGAGTACATCACGTTGTTACACCAATCGCTGTCTTCTAGGAGAGGACGGCGTTCTGATGTCTTGGTTGCATCGCTACCATATTGACCAGGCTTAGACCAATCGTCACCTTGTTGTCCACCAGAGTTAGCTCTGTGGGACTTAGGATCGTCGGTCTGGAATCGGTCAGCAGGAGCCTTGCTCAAGTCACATTCTGCATCCAAACAGGTTAGAACATCCATTTCAACATAGATTTGTCCAGATGAGTTAACGATGTATACGTACTCTTGGACAATCATTGTCTCTCCGTATGCAGGTACTGGATAGTATCTGACATTCTCTGCTTCACCATGACCACCATCTGTGTGGAATGTTACAGCCAACATGTGGTCGTATGTGAACGGTCCAACGTCTCCACCAGCACCAATTGTGACCTCAACAGGCACGTATGTACCTGAGAGAACGTTGTTGATTCCGAGGAAGTCGAAGCCGATTGCATCGTCGAAGTAGTAGTCTCCAACCAATTCACGAACGTTTTCAACACGAACACCAATTTCCTGAGTTGCTACACCTTGGGTGTAACTGGCAATTGGCATCAATGATGGATCGTAGTTAGGTACGTAACTTGGTGCAGTAGCAGTATCCTTCAGGACAAGACGGATTTGACAGAAGTCTGAACCGCTTGGTCCGATTTGGTGGATACCGTTATCGTTCAAGTAATCAATTTCCCATGCGTTAGCATTGGTTGTTGCATCAGGAACCAGTTCGAAGACGAGGTTGTCGTCCTGGATGGTTGCTGTGAAGTAGTTCTGATACGTACATTGGTCAGTTGGTTCAACAGTCCATGTCAAGTCAGCAGCATTATGATCGATGTCATACTTGACTGCAGACAAGTCGTAGGTCAGGTTCTGAACACTTGTGTCATCTTCCATGAGGGAGATGGACCAAGGAGCAACTGGTGTAGATCCGTTAGCTGATGTTACAACAGTACCTGTGGTTACGTCCCAGTCGAGAACAACTGGAGCATCGTTAACAGGGCTGACTGAGAAGTCAACAACAACGCTGTCTGCTTCTGTGTTCTCTGCACCGTCATCACTCAATGTGAGTGTTACAGGACATGTTCCACCGAGTTCGTTACCAGTGTTTTCAGTCATTGTTAGTTCGTTAGCGACAACAGCGACACTGAAAGCGATACAGTCAGAAGGTACGGATGCACCCCATGTGTATACTTGACGGGTCGGGCTTTGCTCGTTGTCCATATCTCGGATGTACGACTTACTCGCATTGGAGATGTCTCCAAGGAACTTGGAGACGCTGCCGAATCCTTCAGGAACGATGTTCGTGTAAGATCCGTCATCTACGAAGACAGGCATACAATCGATACGCTCTGTGTTACAGATAACTGGCTTGTCGTTGATGTTGTTAATCGTCAAAGTCATGTTCTTGGTATCGGTCAATCCGTTGCTGTCTGTTACAACAAACTCGAATTCGATGGTACCGAACTGGTCATCGAGAGGCGTGATTGAGACTGTGTGTCCGTTCTTGTTCCAGTCAACCAATACGTTGCTGTGAGCAACAGTTGTTCCTTCAGTAACAGTCCAAGTCAATGTAGCTTCATCGTCTTGTACATCGTCTGCAAGGTTTGTCAAGGACATGGTGTAAACACCGCTGTCTTCATCAACTGCATCATCAGCAAGTGTGGCTTGGATTTCAGGACATGCACGCTTAATGTCAACTGTCAACTCTTGGTTTGTAGCCATAGAGACAGCGTCGATAGTTGCCCAATCATAAGCACAATCAGCTTGTGTCTTAATCATGACATCGTAATCCTTAGCAGCGCCAGCAGTGGTTGAACCCTTGTAGGTTCGGTATACCAATACTTCATCGCTAATGCTTCCAGTTTCAAGGTCTTCGTGAGTTGTCTCGATTGAGATGTATTCACTTAGAGATTGAGCACCAGTTGTTACAGTATGTGATGGGTGAACGTTTTGGATGTTCGCCGATCCATCTTGCATGATAGCAACGATGTTTACTGCATCAGGAGTACCGCCAAGACGGCTGAATGGAATTGCGATTTCGAAGAAACCAGCAGTTGTTGTTCCCAAATCAGCATCGACAGCGTCTGTTGAAACTGAACTTGTTCCCCAACCGAGGAATCCGTTGGAGTACAGATCCATGTTGGTGTCACTTGTTGCCCAGAACAGATAATCTGCTTGGAATGGCAATGTGTGAGCTGCGTTCAGGTTGTAACCAGTGTTTGAACCACCAGCAACAACGTCGAGGTAAATCAACAGGTCGTTGGTTGCAAGATCTTCACCGGTCATACCGATGTAGAGTGCGTCACCTTCGCTGTAAGTTACAAACAGATCGTTTGCTCCATCTCCAGAAACCATACCAGGCATAGCGTCGTCAGAAGGATTCAGTGGAGTTCCACCAATCCAATCAGAGTCGTCACCGTCTACAGCCATGATGTCAGGCTGGAAAGCAGGTGATACGTATGCAGCACGAGTTCCATCAGTTGATAGAAGAGACATACCAACAGCAGATGCAGTACCTTGTAGGTGAGTTGCATCGAGGCTGAACAAGTTCGCTTCGTCAATGGTTGCTGATGCAACGATGCTAATCGCAGTGGAATCGAGTGTGTTACCAATACTGGTAACATATGCGTTCGATCCTGCATTGATTTGCGTTGTTGAAGCAGACCATGTGAGGTTCTCGACAGATCCTACAGATTCAACTGCGTGGAGTGCTGTTGTAGCAGTAGAGATACCGCCGTCCCATCGGAACTCGGTGTTCTCTGCATAGACACCAACGTCTCCTGCAGCGTTAAGTGGATAGATCCATGAGTAGTCACCATCAACCATGTGTAGTCCAGTTCCAGTAGTTCCACCATCGACTGAAGCGCCGATTGCGGTTACAGTTGAACTGTCTGCGTAGACACCTGCGTCACTTCCTGCAACGGATGCAGAACCTGACATGGTTAGGGTTGCGGAATCGATAGAGATACCGTATGCATAACCACTGATGTCTGTTCCAGAGAGTGTGATGTCATCTCCTGAGTTAAGAGAAGACATACCAATACTGCCAGAGATACCTGTTCCAACAATGCTGGAATCGACATCGCTGATGTCACAACCATCGGTAACAACAGCGTTGTCACCCATGTTAATTGTGTTCAGTTGGCTCTGGATTGTAACAGAGTTACAGTCAACAAGATCTAATCCCATTGCGTTAGGAGCAACACGACCAGGACTGAGTCCAATTGTGTTGTTCTCAACGACAGGACCATCGTATCCACCAGTAGCTGTACCGTAGTATACTGCGATGTTTGCTCCACCATCGCCCCAAGTGTCAGTGACCTTTAGGGTGTATGAACCAGATGTGCTGTAAGAAGTCAAACGAGCATAGGCTGTGTTGGAATTGAATGAACCAGCAGCCCATGTATCCTTGGTACCGTCAGGCTTGGTGATTTCGAGTCCAATTTCTCCACCCCAACTGTCAGAATCAAGGTCGACGTACGCTGTAGCACCAGTAGGTACTGTGAATGTACAGGACGCTGTAGATCTGTAAGCGTTCGCTGCAATTGTGCACAGTGATGTCGAAGGTGCTGGTGGTGCTTCAGCCGAATCGATTCTGATTCCGCCGTCAGCATCAAGCAATGTGTTGTTTGATACATCACCATAGCCGCCATTGACTGTAATACCAGGCTTAGTAGCATCTTGTACACCAGTAATGTCGTTGTTATCAACAAGGTATCCGTTGGTGTTGATCAACTGGACTGCTGTTTCAGGTCCATCGAATGTGTTGTCAACGATTGTCAAACGCTTGGTTGATTGGTCGTATGCACGAACACCGTACTTACCAGTAGAACTGCTGAAGGTGTTGTCTTTAACCATAGCATCATCAGCGTAAGAGTTCGAGTAGAACCAAACATCCGCAATTTCACCGCCATCTACGAAGGTGTTCCCTTCGATGGTGGTATTGTCAGCACCAAATTCGCTAGCACTGTGTGTGTAGGAATATCCAGATCTCTGGAAGAAGATTCCTGCTCCACAGTCAGCAAAAGTGCTGTTTACGATGTATGAATTATCAGATCCATAGAAGTTAACACAAACATCCGTATTTGAGATAGCGTTGTTCAATGGAGTGTAACCCTTGTAATGCGTCAAGGATACGTTATCCATTCGCAACCAGTCAGAGACACAATCATTGTTGTTCCAGGAGGAACAATACGCCATACCGCTAGTAACGGATGCGACTGGGTTCAATGTTGTATCCTTGATTGAAATATCCATAGCTTGGTACACGTAACCGATTTCAACACCGGTTTGTTGACCGGTTGTTGGGTTTACTGCTAGACCGTAGACTTCAGATTCGTGAAGATACAACTCAGGAGCATCTGTACCGCCTTGAGCGTACCAGCGTTGTGTGTCTCCGAAGGTGTAAGAACCTGTTACGAGAACCTTGGTGTTGTTCCAGTTGTGCTCTTCATTGTTATCGAAGTACATGAAAGGAACGTCCACCATGATCGTCTTTCCAGACATATCTTCAGGAGTTGCACCATAGTATCCATATTCCATGTAGCTACCGCCATCTCCGTCATTGAGAGATCTTGAAGAACCAGTACCGAGATATCGGCTTCCACTGCAGCCAGCGACCATGACGTAGGATGAACTGGAGTATGTGTAACATACACGAGCCTCAATACGCTCTGTTAGGTCAATGGTTCCGGAATTACCGCTCGCATCACTCAAACTGAGTCCTTCAAATGCGTATCTGAAGTCACCGTTAGAGGAGGTGTAGTCAATCATTGCAACGGTTGCAGCTTGGTATCCTGCGAGGTTATCGTTAGAAGTACCAGATGAATCAATACGGACTGTTCTGAAGTTAACTCCAGAAGCAACACCGTTTGAATCAGTTGTACCTGTTCCTGTAATCTTCTTATCAGCATTCATGAGTACAACGTTTGTTCCATCTACACCTGAACCGTCAGCGCTAATTGTCATTTCCAATTCTCGCATTCGTTCGAATTCACCAGTTCCAGTTACTGCTACTGTATTTGTATCGATTGTTCCTTCAATGAAGTCAATCTTACTGGAACCAGTAATCTTGATGTCATTTGTCGTACTGGCAAATGTCGAGTCAGTAATCGTAAATTCTTGTGAACCTGCTGTATCGATACCAATATCATTACCAGAGACGGTAATGCCGTCAAATACAACGTTCTTTGAAGTCAAAGGACCGTATTTGTAAGCAGCACCTGCACTGTTTGTAATTGAACCAGTAAGATCGCCACCGAAGTTCTTGACGTAGTAGATACCTGCGGTGTTCTGAGAATCAAAGTCGATGTTGCTTAGGTCAATTGATCCAGACCCTGAAGAAGATACGAGCATTCCGTAATCTCCGCCATCAACGTCGATGTCATCCATTGCAGCAGATACTGCACCAGTTACTTCGATACCTGAATCGGTTGGCGAAGTAATGTCGATGCTTTCGAAAGTACCAGCAGCAAAGTTGCCACCGATTTCGATACCGTTGTCTGCTCCGGTGATAGCCCCATTCTTGAATGAAGCAGTACCACTGTCACGGAGGTAATCACCTAGGTCACTAGGATCATTACCTGCACGAGCGACGATGTCCAATCGGTCTTGATAGTTGTCAGCACGGTTGTGCAAGACATCCACATACATTGTAACCTTAGAGATTGAACTATCAGAGATGTCAACAACTGGGAACGACATACGAGCGCCTTGTCCAGGATTCATGTAATATGAGTATGCATAATCGAGACAGACGTTGTACGATCCACCAACGTATCCTTCAACAGGCTTGAATGCACCTTGTCCACCGTGATATGAGGTGTAGTAGTAACCCCAGTAGTGGTATGGGTAATATCCGCTGTTTGGCGTTGTGTCAGAATCAATTTCTGACCATCGGAATCCGAACTCATCAGGGTAGTAATAGTATGATGGGTAGGATGGGAAGGACTGAGGTCCTTGAGGCCAGTATCTCCACAGATAGTACATGTAACCATCAAAGCTGCTTGAAGCAGATGGTCCGTAACTGTATCCATAGTAGTTACAATGCCATGAAGCAACTCCACCTTCACCGCCAGCGTATGTGTCAGCTCCGTTTCCAGACTTAGGATCGTTTGCACCGTATGGGTAGTATCCCATCTTGTCAGGTGTGGTAATGTTTTCAGAAACTTCCCCACTTCCATCGTCGTATGTAACTTCGATGTTCCATCGGTCAGTGATCATGTAGTACTTGCTGGAAGCATAGTTGTAGGTTGGGTGAGCGTTTCCACCACCATAGATGGAGTTCGCACCAACTTGTAGGTAATCTGAACCAATGAATGTTGAGAGGTCAACAGCGTATGTTGTCCATCCATTCGATTGTCCTGACAATGAAGTAGAACGGTAAATGGTTGGAAGACTCATTCCTCCGTATACATCGACACCAACGGTGTTGTCAGTTGATGTGAATCCATCAATTTGAGGAGCACCGTTGTATGATTGGATACCAACTGCAGCGTTTGATACAGCGAGGTTGCTGAACGAACCGCCTGCTTGCTCAACCCAAAGAGCAGTACCAGTGTTTCCAACGTTGATAATGCTTGAAGAGTCGATGTCAGCTGAACCACCGTCGATCTTGACAGTAGCCATCTCAGTTGAAGTTGCAGTGGAACCGTAAACAGTTCCAGAGTTCTTCATGACCAGTGTAGCACCGTCTCCGACATAGAGAGCAGATCCAGTTGTAGCATCTTGAGCAACGTCACGGACAATTCCGCCGTCGACTTCAAGAATTCCGTCTTGGATATCGATGTGTAGAGGGTATGTTGCTGATACAGCCTTCAATGCACCAGTAGCGACTGAAGAAGTTCCAACAACAAGTTTACCACCGTTCGATAGAGTGAGCACTGGTGTGCTCGTAGCAGTTGACTTAACATTCAGAACAGCACCCATGAGACGGATTACACATCCGTCAAGGTTGAGGTCTTCTGTTAATGTCATCGGTGTTCCATCGAATTCATAGCTGTCTCTTATACACAACTCCGAGCCCACGA
>CAXDRT010000092.1:0-7205 GCA_963991835.1 uncultured euryarchaeote | reverse complement strand
GCGGTGAGGGGCCCTCTGGCACTTTTACGCCCCATACAACGGATTGAATCCATTGCTTAGACAAAGGTTCCCATTGATTTAATGCAAAAAGCCCTACTTTTCAGATGATTCTGACATCACCATTGGACGACCTTCACTAATCCATAGACGTACCCAACCCCGGAAGAAACCATCCTTTCGATTCCTGCCTAGATCAGGGCGTGGCATTTCATGCAACTTCTCTAAGCAAGAAGCACAACGAATTTCCTCAATTCTCCATTCTGGAGCGGGTGAAGAGCAGCACGATTCATCTGAATTGCATCGATTCATAACCAGTTGAAGATTCTGCGCCATCTCAAGAGTACATGGTAAAGTTGGCCCGCCAAGCAATGATTGGGCTCTTGATAGAACGGTCCATCCACCCGCCAAAAACAAGCCATAACCGAGGGGACCTTGTCCTCCTACGAGACACATGTATCCAACAAATAGTGGTAGAATTGTGGTCCATGTGCCTAATCTATGAAATCGACGCATGTGGAGAACTCTTTGTGTTAAGCGAGGCGACAACGGTATCGGATCGGGATGTTCAGGGAACATTTTATTGAAACCAGGACGGCGACTTAGGACCATAAAAGGCACTCTTGGCATCAAATGGCCAATCAGAAATCCAAGTATGAAAAATAAAATTGCTTCTATCATCCAAAATCACCATCATTGGGATAACAAGCGGTTGAGGGTTCCTTCAACGATGTCCATTCCCTTCGAAATATCTTCTTGGGAAATCGTAAATGCAAAGCGGAGATGCCCCTCACCAGAAGGGCCAAAGGCAGTACCTGGTGAACAAAGAACGCCATCATGTAGGAGCTCCATTGCAAGTTCTTCACTTGTAAAACCAGGGACTGTAACCTTAGGGAACACATAGATTGATCCTTTAGGACGATGACATTCAACTCCTGGCATTGAATTCAGTCGATCAACAATAAGATTGCAACGTGCATGGAATTCTTTCGAGAGAATATCTGGATAATCTGATGCATGTTCCATGGCTGCAAGAACTGCATGCTGCATTGCATCATTGGAGCAGGCTGTAATGTAATATTGCATTTTGATGACCTGTTTCATCGCTTCCAAATTCGATGAAAGTATGTACCCAATTCTCCATCCAGTCATTGCAAACGTTTTGGAAAATGAGTTGATGAGCATCACTTTGTCATAACCAGTTCCAAAAAATGAGACGTGTTCTGAATCGAAAACAATTCGATCATACACTTCATCAGTAAGAATCCATAGGTTGTGACGTTTTGCAAAAGCAAGGAGATCGTCTCGTTGCTTTACGCTAAGTGTACCGCCAGTTGGGTTTGAAGGGAAATTGTATAGAATTGCTACCGTGTTTTCATCAACAAGCTGTTCTAGGTCAGCGATTGTTGGAACAAATGCATTATCGAAAAGGCAGGGATAGTACCTACTTTCTCCACCACACAACGTCACATCTGGTCCGTAAAGCGGGAAGTATGGCTCTGGCAATAATACGTTTTTACCAGGGTCTACAAGTGTGAGAAAAAGATTCAGGAGTGCATTTGTTCCAGACATTGTAATACAGACATTGTTTTCATCAACCTCTGGGTCAAGATGGTTCCATGTCTGAGCAATCTTTGAGCGAAGAGCGGGAAGTCCTGCAGTCGTCGTGTACTTATTCCGTCCATCGAGCATGGCTTGATGAAAAGCCTCAATTGCAAGTGGAGGGGGTTGAAAATCGGGTTCTCCAAGACCAAAACTAATGACATCATCTCCAGCTAAATCGAACATCTTGCGAACACCAGTAGGCTGTATCGCTAGAGCTCTTTTGCTGAAGTCACTCATGAGGAATTCTCCGTTTCCTTTGCATCGTCAGGGATGACAAGAATTGCATCTTTAACCTCGTTTTCAGGTAATTGATCTGATGTAGAAGGGGTGTTCGTATCTTTGTAATCCTCATCTTCACCGCTAAAGAGCATGAACAATGCAAGGATAATCAGGGCCGTTGCTAGTACGATCATGATAAGTTCCTTGCCGCCGAAACTTTCGTCACCTAGAGATCCTGATGAACCTCCAAGGATTGTCACAGAGACTGGGAGTGATTGTACTGACTCTGAGTTGAGCGCACGAATTTCAATGGTTCTATTTCCATCCTCTAGTGAACCTGTATCAAGAGAAATGGTCCAATTGAAACGTGCAAAGGCGCCCATTGTAACAGCATCTTCATCGAAGGTTGCAGACATCCATTCTCCGTTATCAATTCTGTACTCAACGGCAGAGACTGCTCCGGTTTGACCCCATGCTAATCCAGAAATTGTTGCAACACCATTTGAGGTATTGGAGTCAATAACGTGGACTTGGGTTGTAACGTCAACAGCCCCTGTAAGCCCTTTTTGTTTGAAATCAATAGCCATTGAGACTGCGGCATAGGCATCCACCATACCAAATCCAAAATCTCGATTCCAAAATGGATCGACTTCTGGAGCGGAGGCATCACCACGACGCTCTGCAGTAATTTTCAGTATTTCTTTGACTTCTGCAGGAGACAGATCTGGATTTGTTTCAAGCATTAATGCAATAATTCCAGATACGGAAGGCGTTGCATAAGAAGTTCCAGACCCACGACCTGTGTAACCATTATCGCTAGCATCGCCACCAAAGAAATTACTGCATCCACCAGAGGTAATGCATCCTTCTGCCTGAATGATATTCGTACCAGGAGCAGTAACTTCTGGCTTGAGTTCGTTCAATGGATTTCCATCACCATTGTCTCTACGAGGGCCACGAGAGGAATAGCCAGCAATCGTATCATCTTCACGTTCAACCGTGTTTACATCGTCTGTTGCACCTACTGTGATGGACAAATCAGAGGAGCCCATTCCTGACAAACCATCGTTGTCAGGACCATCATTTCCTGCAGCAACGCTGACCACGATTCCAGCAAGCATAGCATCATCAAGAATACGACTATGCATGTCTGAACCATCTGAACCACCGGCTTCGTGAGAAGTAATTCCCCAAGATAAGGAAATGATGTCGATTCCATATTCGCTTTCATCAGCACCTGCCCAAGCATCGTCTTTGTGGTCAATAATCCACTGAAGACCATTCATTGCAGATTCATAAAATTCTTGTGAAAGTAAATAATTCTCAAAAGGACCTGCTCCTGCATCTGTTCCAATTCGAACATCAACAAGCGCAGCATCGGGTGCAGCTCCATAGAAATCAGTTTGCTCACCGTTAGCATCGAGCCCAGTAGCAGCAGCCATACCCATGCATGCAGTACCGTGTTGGTTTCCATCATCAGGATCAAAACTTCCATCTTCGACTCTTCCACCAGATGCAATACAAGCTGGATCACTGTGAACAAAACAAACTGCATCATAACCTGCTACGAATTTTTCATTCAGACCAGGATGTTCATTGTCAACTCCAGTATCGACCATTGCAATGACAACTCCATCACCTGAAACACCGAGATCCCAGGCACCGGGATAGAGCGGAGAGGTTTTTGCTTTCACTGCTGGGGTTTGAATATCTCCGTAAAGATGAATTTCACCGTATCGCTCGACCATGACCACATCTTGTAAGTCAGCTAATTGGTAAATGAGAGACGTATTGACAACTCCCAGAAGAACGGCATCTACGGATTCAATGACATCAACCACATTCATTCCAAGTGCAGAAAGGTCATTCAGATGAGCATCCGTAACATCAGTACTGTAAGACAAGCCAATACCTGTTGGGATTGTAAGTGCTTGAAGAGAATCGTGAATCTTATTTCGATCTAGATCCAAAGTTGAGCGCTCCCACCATGGCCCTAGGTCAGTAATCCAACCGTATCCATCTTGCTCTGGAACGTCAAGTGTTTGGCCTTCTGGAAGATACTGCACGCCATTATCGAGAATCTGTTTCTCTGGAGATGGAATAGAAAGTGAGCCAATCAAAGGCCCCATGAGGACCATTAAACAAAGCAAAGCTCCTAATTGACGTGTTTGCATGTAATCACCGAATCAGACTCTTTTCATGAATATTCGGTTTAATTGAGTGTGGTGGGGGCAGAGGGATTTGAACCCCCCCTAGCGGGTTTCTTCTGACTTCAGCATTCGTGAAAAGGCTTCAGTTCTCGGTTCTCACGGGTCGGCGCTCCAATTGTTCATCAATTGTCAGCAAACCCACTTGTCGTCATCCCCGTGCAATTGGAGCCCGCGATACTACCAAGCTATACTATACTCCCTAAGTGTAGATACACCATGAATCATGACTTGGCTTGCTTTCGGGCACGCTTTCGACGGCGCAACTTCTTCTTACGCCACTTCCACCGTTGGTTACCGGTTTTTTTCCAAGCACGTGAGCCTCGCTTCATGGTGAACGAGCATGCCACCAACCATCCATATATGATAGCATCGGGTTAAACCACTGAATCAGATGCTCAAAAAAACGTAGATTTTAGGTCCGGAGAGTTCCTTTTGTAAAAGAACATCGAGAAGAAGATGGGTTTTACTCGAATGATGCCAGCCTTTACATTGTTCGACTGCATGGATTATCCATGACTCAGAGGTGGGTTCCGCACTTGTGGGGGCTGCTCACTCCTGCAGTGACGCTTGCTTCATTTTGGCTCGGTGGAGTATGGATGGCCACCACATTGGTCCTTCTTCTTGGGATTTATCCATTTCTTGAATTGATACTTGGTGAATCATCCTCAACTGACCCGTTACAAGAAGGGAAGGCACACAACATTATCGCTCACCTCCATGCTTGGTGCGTTCCAATCGTACTCATTGCCCTTTTTTGGCGGATTTCACTCGACGGTTTGACGGTGTTTACGACGATGGGTTTCCTTTCAGCGGGACTTTCGAATGGGGCCTCAGGAATCGTTGCTGCACATGAATTAGGCCATCGCCGACCAAAGTCGTTTAGTTGGATGTGTGCCCGATTGTCTTTATTTTGCGTACTTTATCTTCATTTTACCACAGAACACAACCACACCCATCACAAGCACTGGGCTCGTGAAGTGGACCCAACATCCTCTCCATGGGGCAGAGGGATTTACTATCATGTTCTGCAAACGTTACCACGACAAGTCAAAGGTGCGTATAATGCTCGACCTAAAGATACAAGAAACTCGTTGACCGTTGAACTCCTGTTTTTGATTGGGCTCAGTATCGCAGGATGGCCGTATCTTGTAGCCTTCGTAGGACAAGCTGCAGTAGCCATCTACTTACTGGAATTTGTCAACTATATCCAACACCATGGCCTGCAGCGTGCAATGAATGAGCGACCCAATGCAAGTCATGCCTGGGAAAGTCGCCGACGCCTCTCTCGCTGGACGCTCTTGGAATTGCCATTGCACCCATCGCACCATCTCAAATCAAGTACTTCGTATGAACGATTGACTGTTCACGATGAATCACCACAACTCCCCGCAGGCTACTATGGAATGTTTTGGCTGGCGCTCTTACCGCCATTGTTCGGAAAATTGATGATGCAAAAGCATCAGACATCACTTTCTGAATAAATTGATGGCGGACGTACCAGGATTCGAACCCGGGTTTTCGGCTTAGAAGGCCAAAGTGATATCCAACTACACTATACGTCCTTGTCGCGAGGGCGGCGCTCACACTTGATGAAGGTTAACCATCGAAAGCGTGCTAAAGTGGTCTTGCACATTTGTGACATCGCGTAGGGCGGCGTACAGTCGTTCGCTTCCATTCATAGCCGCAATAATTGCATTTCCACTGTTGTATGTGTGAATCACCCAAGACGGAATCGCGTATTCTTTGCAAAAGTAAAGACTCCTTCATAGAAGGTGAGGGGGCGACCGATTGGGTCAACTCATCGTGCTGAGCAGAGTGAGCAGTTAGGCCAGCAGCATGAAGAAATTCATGAACAAAAGTATGGTTGTAAAGGCGTTCATCTTCAAGTAAAGCAGGATGTAATCCTATAGTGACTTCTCCTGGATCAATACGTAAGCGTCGACGGCGAGCCAATTCGTTAGGACCCTCTTCAAATCGAGTCATTCCAAGTCGTTTGGATTCATTTTCAAGCCAAATGAGGGTTATCCGCTCACTGATCCAAGGTCGAAAAACAGCATCCGTAACGCCCGATAAACTTTGCAAGGCGGATTGAACCAAATCGATAGGAAGATGAGGTTGATGTGAAGGAATTGGCGTTTCGGCCAGAGGAATTGATTCGGCCTTTCGAACCCCGTCCATGACAAGGCGTAAGGCTCCACCCTCAAGAACTGTAGCAAACCCTACCTGGCTGTAGAACGCTCATTCTTCAGTAGCCGCGTTCCTTCGCACAGCACTTGTAGAACTTCTTACCGTTTCCACAAGGACACATGTCTGTCTTGAAACAGCACTTGCCGTAAGCCTTCTTTTTACCACAATGGCATCGAGATTTCAAATTTGGAGGCAACTTCGAAAAGGCGACAACTTGCGCAGCGATATTGGTTTGCGACCTTGCCGATTGATTCCGCTTTGCATCGCGTTCACTCTGCGACATATTTGCCCACATTTCTTCCTCCTCTTCCCTCCCATGTATGGAAATCTCATGTTGCCCACCATGACGAGGAGGGGCACTGCTTGTTATATGGGGCCCCTTTGACAAGTTGAGTCTCAAAGAAACGAAAGAAGCACGAGGGACAACGAAAAAAGAAAATAAAACAAGGTAAATGATGCAAAAACGCCGATACAACCGAGAACGAGCTGCTTGAAGTTGACATTTTGAGGATTTTGATGACAATTTTGATGAAGTTGAGATGAATGAAGTTAGTGCCAAGTTAGCATGCACGGGGACTTATACCCGCAATCAATAAGACGTTTATTTTGTATTCTACCTTTCAAAGTGATTGGATTCTTTCTCCTCAATATGATTTAACAACTGGAGGGCCTTATCAAGTTGAATTTGACTTTGGTGTATTTGACGTAAACTCACCAAGTCCAGGACAACTTGGCTCTGATGACAGAGTTGAATTACTAATTTCTACTGATGGAGGGGTAACTTGGCTTCCTCTTTCTAACTGGAACAGTTCTTATTCAACAAGCCCAAATGGAAATCACGAAATCATTTCATTAGCCAACTATTCTGGTAGTATTGTACAATTTGGATTCTGGGCAACAGATGGCAGTGTTGATGATCCAGAAAGTATTGATGTCATGATGGATAATTTCGAATTAAAAACGATTCCTTCATGTCCTCAGCCACTT